>JAEYNG010000376.1 GCA_023412695.1 Planctomycetota bacterium
TTGCCGTGCAGGACCTTGCGGTTTCACGTGCGTTCTACGAGAAGCTGGGATTCAAGGCCGTCGGCGGCAATCCGCAGCAGAGCTGGCTGATCATGCAGAACGACTCGAGCACGGTCGGGCTGTTCCAGGGAATGTTTGAGAAGAACATGCTCACGTTCAACCCCGGCTGGGACCGCGCGTGCAACACGCTGGCCGAGTTCGATGACGTGCGGGAGATCCAGCGGCGCCTCAAGGCGCAGGGCATAACGCTCGCGAGCGAGGCGGATGAGAACTCGACAGGGCCGGCGTCATTCGTGATCGTCGACCCTGACGGCAACCCGATCCTCGTGGACCAGCATGTTCCCGCGCCGAGGTGAGGCTCCATGCGTCGCGCACCGAAGAAAGCGACAAAGGGCGTGCGTTCGGCTGGACGCGCGGCACGGGCGCCGCGCGATCGCAGTGCGAAGCTGGTCGAGCCGGTTCGCTTTATGACCAAGTTGTTACGTCCGGCGGACACTGCCGCGGCGTGGACCTTCCTGATGCTGCCGCGGCAGGCGAGCAAGAAGCTGCCGTCACGCGGGATGGTGTCGGTGACCGGGACGCTGAATGGAGCGGCGTTCGCGGCCACGCTCGAGCCGGACGGGAACGGCGGGCATTGGCTGAAAGTCGAACGAACGCTGCGTGAGGCGGCCGGCGCGGAGCCGGGGGATGAGGTATGCCTCGAAATCGCGCCCGTGCCTTCCTGTCAGGAGCCCGAGCCAGTGGTGCCGACCGACTTCAAGCGGGCCCTCGCCGCCGCTCCGGCCAAGGCGCGGGAGGTGTGGGCGGCGGTCACGCCGATCGCTCGACGGGACTGGGTGCAGTGGGTGACATCGGCAAAGCGAGATGAGACCAGGGCCAAACGCATCGCGAGCGCGTGCGACATGCTGGCGAATGGCAAGAGGCGGCCGTGCTGCTTTGACCGGTCCGGGATGTACGGGAAAAGCTTGAGCTGTCCGGCTGCCGAGAACGGCTGACGGTGCTCGGAGTTGGCGGTATGAGATTTGTTTCACATGCGGTGAAGTAGAATCTGCTCGATGATTGGCCGTGTGACAGCGTTGATTTTGACCACGCTCGCCTTTTGCGGGGGAGCGATCACGCTGACCGGGTGGTACGCCGGCATCCCGAGGCTGACGGACTGGCACAACGACGGGATCTCGATGTTCCCGAACACCGCGTTTGCGGTGATGATGAGCAGTCTGGCGGTGTTCCTGGCGATTGTCTATCGCGAGCGACGCTGGGCACGCCCCGCCGTAGCTTCCTTTGCTGCGGTGACACTGACCATCGCGGGTGCGACGCTCGTCGAACACATCCTTCGTATTAACCTCGGCATCGATCAGATGCTCGTGACAGTGCGCTGGGGAGAGCGCGGGGCGACCGCTCTGGGTCGGATGGGTATCCCCGCGACCGTTACCTTCCTGCTGCTGACAGGATCGATCCTGCTCATGAACACGGGTCGTCCGCTGTACCGACGGTCGGCGGCGGTGCTTGCGACTCTTGGGGCGATGCCGCCTGTGCTTGCGTGGACAGCGTATTTGTACGGGGCGGACCCGCTTTATTCGGTCCCTCATCTGACCGGCATCGCCCGGCAGACCGCGGTATTGCAGTTCATGATCGCGGTCAGCGCCATTCTGGCGGTGCATGACTACGGGCTTGGCGAGCTGCTTCGTCGGCGCGACGCGAGCGGCACGCTCCTGCGCCGGCTGCTGCCGCTGAGCATTGGGCTGCTGGTGGTGACCGGGTGGCTGAAGGAGCTGGGGCAGGACCACGGCCTTTATGACGCCGCGTTCGGAGACGCGGTCCTGACCGTGCTCAGGGTGTTCATCTTCACCGCCATGCTGTGGTGGACGGCGCGAGCGGTCGGCTTGCAGATCCGCAGACGGATGGCGGTTGAGGTGGCGCTGAACGAGTCGCGCGCCCAGTTCAGGGCGATGGTGGACGGCATCCCGCAACTCGCCTGGGTGGCGCGGCCCGACGGTTGGATGACCTGGTGCAACCGGCAATGGGTCGAGTACACCGGCAAGCCGAGCGAAGAGCTCGAGGGCTGGGGCTGGCGGAACGTGCACGACCCGATGGTCCTGCCCGAGGCGCAGGCGAGGCTTGCGCAGGCGCTCGACTCGGGCACGCCGTTCGAGATGGTGCTCCCGCTGCGGGCGGCCGACGGCGAGTACCGGCCGTTCCTGACGCGGATGATGCCGGTGCGCGACGAGGGCGGCCGGGTCGTGCAATGGTTCGGCACGAGCACCGACATCGCCGGTCAGATCGAGGCGGAGGCGGCGCTGCGCGAGGCGAACCGGATCAAGGATGAGTTCCTCGCCACGCTGTCGCACGAGCTGCGTACGCCGATGTCGGCGATCCTCGGCTGGTCACAGATCCTGCGGCGGACGAACGCGGACGACCCGGCGTCGAGGCCCGAGGAGCTGGCGCAGGGGCTGACGGTGATCGAGCGAAATGCGAGGCTGCAGGCGCAGATCATCGACGATCTGCTCGACATGAACCGGATCCTGTCGGGCAAGGTGCGGCTGACGCTGCAATCGGTGCAGATCGGTGAGATCATCCGCGCCGTGGTCGAGGCGGTCGGGCCGGCGGCGAGCGCGAAGAACCAGCTGCTGGAGGTGTCGATCGGCGAGGCGATGGGAGAAGTGCGCGGGGATTCGAGCCGCTTGCAGCAGGTGTTCTACAACTTGCTGCAGAACGCGGTGAAGTTTACGCCGCGGGGCGGACGGATCCGCATCGCTGCGGGAGCGACCGACTCGCAGGTGATCGTGTGGGTGACGGACAACGGCGTGGGGATCAAGCGGGAGTTCCTGCCTCACGTGTTTGAGCGATTCCGCCAGCAAGACGCGTCGATCACGCGGACGCACGGCGGCCTCGGGCTGGGGCTCGGCATTGTGAAGCACCTGGTGGAACTGCACGGCGGCACGGTGAGCGCGGCGAGCGACGGCGAGAACCGCGGCGCGACGTTCACGGTGAAACTGCCGGTGTCGCGTGCCGCGGCGCATGCGCAGCCGGAGGAGCCGGCGTCCGATCGTCCAGCGGCGGCGGCACAGAACGGTAATCCGCACGGCCCGAACGCGGCGCACGTGCGGCTGGCGGGGTTCACCGCGCTCGTGGTCGATGACGAGGCCGACGCCCGGCACCTGCTTGACCACCTGCTCAGGCTGCACGGGATCAGGCCGATCCTGGCGCCGACGGCGCGGGAGGCGATCGACCTGCTCAAGCAGCACAAGCCGGACATCGTGGTGAGCGACATCGGCATGCCGGGGATGGAC
>JAEYNG010000462.1 GCA_023412695.1 Planctomycetota bacterium
TTCTTCCCCCGCGACGCGTTCGTGACCGTCCACCCCGCCGACTCAGTGAACCCGGTGATCCACACATTCCCGTTCGCGGCCACGCCGACGATGCTCACCGCGCGGTCCGGCCCCTGCTCGACGGACAGCCGCCCCGTCAGCAACGGCGTCCCCGCAAACTCCGACAGGTTCACCACGTCCCAGCGCAGCTTCTTTTCCTTGAAGAACAGCTGGATGTCGCCGGACACGTCGAGCCCCACCACGTTCCAGCTTCCACGCGGCGTCACAAACGACGTCAAGCTCCCCGCCATCGCCGGCATTTCGCGCCCCCGCCGCCGCAGATGGTTCTGCACGTTCAGGAACCCCCACCTCCACCGCCCGTCGTCGTCACGGCCCGCGAGCATCCGGTAATCCACGAGCTTCCCCGCCTGGTTCAATCCGGAAATGTGCGCTCGCCCGTTGTTCTCGACGTACACCGTCAGGTCGCCCACGATCCGCGGCTTGTTCATGTCCACGCTCAGGTTCCGCGCGGACCACGTCCCGTCTTCCTTCCGCTCGTACACGATCACGCCCGCTTCCGACACCGCCGCGGCGTACGTCGAGCCGTCGCGCAGGTCGGTCCACGTCGCCACCTTCCCCGCGACACCCGGCCCACCCGCGGTCTCGATCAGGTCGATCCGCTCCCACGTGCCGTCGAGGTTTCGGATCGCGAACATCGGGCGCAGGTCCGCGCTCAGGTAGCTCATCCCAAACCGGCCGTCGGCCATGATCGATCCGCCGATCGGGAGCGACGCCTCCGCCAAGCTCCCCTCGTCCTCATCAGGATCGTCCGGATCGCCGGGGTCCCCAGGGTCGCCGGGGTCGCCGGGGTCATCCCCGCCCGGCCCCGGGCCTTCGATCAAAAGCACGTAGTTGCCGTTGATCTGTACCACGTTCCCCGACACGCGCAAATAGAACGTCGCGCCCGCCGCGACGGTCAGCTCATAGCTCGGGCTCTGCACGCCGCCCGGCGTCGTCGTGATCACCTGCTGCGAGCCGTTGAACACCCGCAGCACGTGCGTGTTCCCGCTCAGGGCGTTCACGGAGATCTGATACACCCCCGCGACGCTCGCCGTGAACCGGAACAGGTCTGTGTCATCGACAGCGTCCAGCCGGCCGAGGTATGTCCCGTTCCCGGTCTCCGGGTCGATCGGCACCACCGTCGCCTGCGCCCATTGCCCCGCGTTCGCGTGATCATCCGGCAGCGCGCTGGGATTGATGTCCTCGGTCTCCGCGTCCACCTTCACGTTGTACTGCGACACCGTCGCGGCGCGGTCGAAGCTGTTCCCCGTTGACACGTCCGTGAACCGCACCGTGTACGACCCCGGCGCGACGACGATCTGGTAGTTCCCCGCGCCGTCGGTCGTGTACGTCCCGACGACGGTGCTCCCCGAGAGCACATCGACGCGCACGTTCGCCGCGCCCTCGCCGATCCCGTAGAAATCGCTGTCGTCGGCGTCCTCAAACACGACGCCCAGGATGTACAGCACCGGGCTGGCGCCCTGATACCCGAACGTCTCAGTGAAGTAATGGTTGTACGTCCCGCCGACGTTGAACGCGATCCCCGCCCCGAACTCGTCGTAGTGAAAGTCACTGTCGAACGTCGTGTGCAGCGACAGCACGTTCTTCCGGTGCCCCAGGCTCGTCAGCCAGGCGCGGTGCACGGAGTCAATCGTCGTATACCCCGCCGCGATGTTCTCCCCCGCCGTGCCCGGGTACCCGAAGCTCTGCGCCCGCGTCGTCGGTGTCGAGTACTCCGGCGCGGGCGACGTGTGCCCGAAGTAGTTCCGCGTGGCCATGTCGAGGCTGTGCGCCCGCGCCGCGAGCGTGAGCGCCTCGTTGAGCGCGAGCGGTTCCTGAGCCACAAGCCGCGCAAGCTCGCCGGCCGTCAGGCCCGCGGCGAGATCGATCCCCAGCCGCGCCCCCTCCGCCGTCGGGTTCGCCCGCGCGCGGTTCACCAACTCCGACAAGTACACCTCTTCCGCGCTCCACGCGAACAGCAGCGTCCGGGGCTCGAGCGACTCCACGCCGAACCCCTCGCCGGCGCACCCCGACACCCCGCGCCGGGGCTCACCCTGACGCATCCCCCGGTTCGATCCGCGGCGTGCAGAACTCAACGTCACGATCCTCCCGTTCCCGAGGGCCTCACCGATTCAGGAGAATCGCCCGCATAGACGGACCGCTTGAACCCTCCTTGCGCGCGGCAACTCCTCGCCGCGGACCACGCCCGCACGTCCCGCACAACCTCAACTCAACGCCGATAACAACCGCCGCCGCGCCCTTAAGCCCGGCGATGCCGCCGCGCACCCCGCCGCAGGGCGATCAACGCCCGCAGCGCGGACCCATCTGCCCCTACTTTCTCCGGAAGCGCGGGCGCCTGACCCGTCACGCCTTCCAATCCGCCGCGAACCGTCGCCCACTGCCGCGACGGGCTCAGCCCCGCCAGCACGTGGGCCCATGCCCACCCCATCATCGCGGCGGTGGCGGCCTGCACGCCGCGGCCGTGCCGACGGCACACCCACATCCAGTTGCGTGTCGCCATCCGGTGCCACCGGGTGCTCTTCCGCGAGCCCGCACCCGCCGCCGTGTCGTGCAGCGCGATCCACGTCGAATCGAAGTGCACCCCGCGCCCCATCGAGAGCAGCTTCATCGCCAGGTCCGTGTCGTTGCGGTACAGGAAGAACCGCTCCTCATACCCACCGGCGGCGAGCCAGTCAGCACGCCGCACGAGGTTCGCGCACCCCATCACCGGCCACTCGTCGCTCGTCCAGCGCCCCACATCGTCGCGCTCGCCGAAGGGCCACTCCGCCCGCCCCGTCCGCGGATGCCGTGGCAGAAAGGTCACCGCCGCAAGATCTTTCCGCTCCTCCAGCAGCTTCATCGCCTCGGCCAGCGCACGCCGCTCCACCCGTGCATCGTCATCCAGCACGAGCACGACGTCGCCCGCGCACGCCTCGACCGCGCGGTTGAACGCCGCGACCCCGGCGTTCTGCTTCAGCGCGATCAACCGCACACCCGCTCCTCCAAACTCCGCGATGAGCTTCTCCGGTGTGCCGTCGGTCGAACCGTTGTCCACCACGACAACCGCGTCATCGCCGCCCAACCGGCGCACCGTTGGGTCCGTCAGCAGCGAACGCACCGTCTCGCGTAGCGCCTCCCACCGGTTGTAGCTCAGCACGACCACCGACAGCGACAGCGTGCGCTCCCCAGCCGCTTCCGTAGCCCCGCACACCACATCGCCGGCCTTCGGCAGCTCGCAGAACTCCGGCTCCCTCCACACGCACCGCGCCCCTTGCCACGCACCCGCGGCCAGCGTCCGCAGAGCATCCGCCACCGGCTTCACGCGCCCGAACCGCTGCACCACGTACCCCTGCGG
>JAEYNG010000464.1 GCA_023412695.1 Planctomycetota bacterium
ACCCGTCAGAGTTCCATAAGACCGGTGAGTTTTGCATGACCTGCCACGAGGTTGGGAATGTCGCGGTCTCTCGCCAGCCCGACGGCACGTACCGATACAACACGCTCGACCAGGCGACCCCCAGCGAGGACCCGCACTCCCAGTTCCCGCTCGAGCGCACCGGCTCGGAGTGGAAGCTCTCGGCCTTCGCAAACGGCGGCGTTGACATGGGCGGGCGTTTCGGCGGCGCGGGCGGCCCCGTGGTCAGCACGTGCCAGGACTGCCACATGCCGAAGCGAGCTGCGCAGGCCTGCTTCTTCGGGCCCACCCGCCCGGACCGCGCTGGACACGAGTTCGCCGGGGCCTCGGCACAGGTGCTGGACCTCATCATGGCCTACGTCGGCGCGGAGGATTTCGAGCGATACCAGGCGCTGCAGGCGGGCCGGGCCGCGGCGGTCTCGATGCTCGAACGCGCGGCAACGCTCGAACTCTCCGCAGCCGGCGGCGACCTGAACGTTCGCGTCATCAACGAGTCGGGCCACAAGCTGCCCACCGGGCACATCGAGGGACGCCGCGTCTGGATCAACGTGAAGTTCAAGGACGCGGAGGGAACCGTCGTTGCCGAGCATGGTCACTATGACGAGGCGGAGGCCGAGCTCGACGAGGCGTCTACCACCGTGTACGAGATGCACCTTGGTCTGAGCGTGTACGCGTCCCAGGTCACCGGCCTCCCGGCGGGTCCGACGATCAAGATGTCGCTCGCGGACACGATCGAGAAGGACAACCGCATCCCGCCCAGGGGCTTCAACAACGCGGCCTTCGCTGCGGCGGGCGCGCCGGTCGTCGGGCACAGCTACGCCGACGGGCAGTACTGGGATGACCGCCCGTTCACGATCCCCGCGTCGGCACGACGTGCGGAGGTCGCGCTGTATTACCAGCAGACGCCGCGACACTACATCGAGGCGCTGCGCGACGGCAATACGACCGACCACTGGGGCGACACGCTCTACAGCCTCTGGGAGTCCACCGGCCGCGGGGCGCCGATCCTCATGAGTTCCGCGAGCATCGACCTGGACACGCCCTGCATCGCCGACTTTGACGGCAACGGCCTCGTCCAGGTGCCCGATATCTTCGCCTATCTGTCGGCGTGGTTTGCTGGTGATCCCGCGGCGGACGTCGACGGCACAAACGGCATCGGCGTGCCCGACATTTTCGCGTTCCTCCGCTTGTGGTTCGCCGACTGCGACTGACGCACGCTGCCACATTCCGTCATCGCCCCAGAGGGCTCACACCCCCCGGGGCGATGTTCTGCGCGAGTTGAACGTTTCGGTACGACGGCTCCGCCAATTCGAGCCGCCGACCCGATCAAGGAGCATCAAACACAGCCGCCGAACCAGAAGGCCAGGAACTGGAAGATGTCGGGCACATCCGTGTAGCCGTTCGCATCAACGTCTGCCCGCCCGTCCGAGGCAAACCACGCGGACAAGTACGCGAAGATATCCGCCACGGTGACCTCGCCCGAGCCGTCGAAGTCCGACACACACGGGAGCCCGGTCGTCCAATCGAGCCGGACTTCCGCCGCGTTGAACCCTGCGAGGGGCGCCCCGGACTCGTCGCCAAAGTAGACCCGGTACTGCGCGAGATACCGGCCGTCCGTGCCGGTCGCGTACCAGTTATGCATCATCATCCCGCTCCACCGGATCGAGTCCGGTGTTCCCTGGGTGCCGAAGATCGGGGCGTACGGCGACGGTGCGTTCCGCGCGGCGTACACATCCAGACCTGGAGAGCAATCGATCGACTGGATCCAGAGACTCGCTCCTTCAGGCAGGCTCCACGCCCCCGCGATCATCCATCCGTACTGACCGTTGTAGCTCGTCTCATTCAGCACGTCGGCGGGCGCTTCGTACGCGACACCCGGGTACGCGCGGAGAACGAGCGCGTCGGCGCTCGCCTTGTGCACAGAAAGCGAAGCCCCGTCAAAGCCGACTTCCAGGTGCACCATCGGCCCGCCGAGCGTCGGTTGGTTCGCACCGGCCACGGACGCTAGACCCAGAACTCCGACCGCAGCGACAACGCAGGCCCGACCTCTGATGAGTTCCATGGTTCATTCTCCTTTTCGGTGGTTGATGCGCGGCGCTACTTGGCCGTCGCGGGATTCCAGTTGTCCACGTCCGCTGCGGCGTCGTAGGTCGTCTGAAGGTGCATGGCCGCGACGCGACCGTCGAGGAAGCCATAGCCCGAACCCGACGTCTTGCCGTGGCGCGAGACCTCGACCTCCGGCGGTGCGCCGTATTGCCGCCAGAAGTGCGCCATGGCGTGATCCCCGCCCATCGAGCTCTGCAGCTCGCCGAACAGCACGGTCCTGCACGGCCGCGGCGTCTGATCGATGCGTCGCCAGCCGCTCGTTGATCCGGCCTCGAGCTCTGCCGGGGCCAGCTCGAAGTACACGTTGTACGCGTACGTCTGGCCCTGCTCGCGCCGATCGAGCGGGCATCGGTAGTGCGTCGCCTGTGCGTGAGTCAAACCTTCGCTCCCCTCTTGCTCACCGAGGATGGGGAGGTACGAAAATGTCCAGCCCAGAGTCCCCGAGGCGAACGCCGAGTGCGAGCTCCGCGGAAGCACATCGTTCCAATCAGCACTGTACATGACCGTGGCCTGGCCCAACGAGCGGAGCCGCGCGAGGCACACGGTTGCACGCGCCTGATTCCGAGCCCCGGCCATCGCCGGCAGCGCGAGCCCTAAAAGGAGCGCGGTAATCGCAACAACAACGAGCAACTCGATCAGCGTGAAGGCCGGGCGGGTGCGGGGTGCGGGGCGTTGGCAAGCCATCTGTAACTCCTGATAAATAGAGTTTTAGATATACTTATCGATATTATCTGATATCCTTCTACAGGGCAAGTCGGAGCAACTTCTTCACTTGCGCGCTCTCACCCCGTACAGCCACCTGCCTGCGGTCGTCGCCAGAAAAATCCATGTCTTTTTCTTCCTTTCTGTTGACTCTGGTGGTAATCGACGATATACAGATATACATCTCCACATATATTCAACCCGCTTCGGAGATCCGGCCATGACGACCAGCAATCAGAACCCCAACACCTCTCAAGCCGCTACCCCCTCGGCACGCGAGCGCAACGCCATCGTCGTCGCCGCGGTCCTGAGCGTCGCGAGTGTCGCCGGAATGGCGAGCCTCGCCGCGGCGGTCGGGTGGAGTCAGCGCCGGGTCTCGCTGGGGTATGTCGATCAGCCCGCCGCCACGCTCTTCGACAGCGACCGGGTCACGCACGGACGCGAGCTGTTCGCGACGTCCTGCACGTCCTGCCACGGCGAGGACGGCAAGGGCCGGCCCGGCTTGGGCAAGGACCTGACCGGCAGCACGTTCGTCCGCACGAACACCGACGGCCTGGTGCGCATGATGATCGCCGAGGGCCGGGCCGCGAACCACCCGCTCAACACGACAAAAGTCGCGATGCCGCCGCGCGGCGGAAATGACAAGCTCACCGATCAGGACATCAGCGACATCGTGGTGTTCGTCCGGGCGCTGCAGAACCCCGGGAAGGTCGCCAGCGGTGTCTCGCTCACCGCGGCGCCGCCGGCGCCCAGCGCCGAGGACACCGCCGCCGCCGCCGACGCGGCGCTCGCCGCCGCGGGGGGCGACGCGGAGCTGGCCGAGTACATCGCGAGCGGCGCCAAGCTCTACGCGAGCAGCTGCATCGCGTGCCACGGGCCCGACGGCGGCGGCATCAAGGGCAACGGAAAGGCCTTGGCGAACAACCCGTTCGTGCAGGGCCAGAGCGACGACGACCTGCTCGCGTTCATCCAGCGCGGGCGCGACCCGAGCGACCCCAAGAACACCACGGGCGTCGGCATGCCGGCCAAGGGCGGCAACCCGGCGCTCTCGGAAGACGACATCCTCGACATCATCGCCTACCTGCGCACGCTGCAGCCGGCGGACGCGGCCGCCTCGTCGGCGACCGCCAGCAAGTGACCGAGTCAGAAGTTCGCCCACCCGCGGAAAGGCCCGTGCCCGTGTGGGCCGCGACCAGGACCGCATTCGGAGAGCCCCGATGAGACACAACATCAGATCCCGATCAGCAACCGCCGCGATCCTCGCGATCGTCGCCGCGGGCAGTGCGCTGCACTGCTTCGCGACCGACGCGGACGCCCAGCAGCCGGGCCGTCGCCGGCGCAGCGCGGCCGCGGAAACAAAGCCCGTCGAGCTCACGCCCGACCAGGTCGCCAAGCTCACCCAGGTCGCCAACGACCGCAAGCTCAACGTTGACGACCTGCTCGCCGCGGCCAAGACGTACATGCCCAGCGGCCGGCACGACGAGTACGTGCTGTTCTCTTCCGGCGGCCAGAGCGGCCAGGTCTTCGCCATCGGCGTGCCCAGCATGCGTCTACTGCGCTCGATCTCGGTGTTTACGCCCGAGTCCTGGCAGGGCTACGGCTTCGCCGGCGAGGAGGATCACGTCCTCAAGCAGCTCGACATCAACGGCAAGCCGGTGCTGTGGGGCGACACCCACCACCCCGCGCTCTCGGAGACCGCGGGCGACTACGACGGGCAGTTCCTGTTCATCGGCGACAAGGCCAACGCCCGCCTCGCCGTGATCGACCTGCGGGACTGGGAAACGAAGCAGATCGTCAAGAACCCGCTGACGATCAGCGACCACGGCGCCGCGTTCGTCACGCCCGACACCGAGTACGTCATCGAGGGCGGCCAGTACGCCACCGTGCTCGGGTACGGCTACGCACCGCCGGAGGAGTACCAGAAGCACTATCGCGGCATGGTGACGATGTGGAAGTTCGACCGCGCCAAGGGCCGCTTCGACGTCGAGAACTCTTTCGCGCTCGAGCTGCCCCCCTACTGGCAGGACCTCGCCGACGCCGGCAAGAACGCCAGCGACGGGTACTTCTTCATCAACTCGTTCAACGTCGAGATGGCTGTCGGTGGCGTCGAGAAGGGCAACCCGCCCTTCGAGGCCGGCGCCAGCAAGCGCGACATGGACTACCTCCACATCGTGGACTGGAAGAAAGCCGAGGCCGCCTTCAAGGCCGGGAAGTTCAAGAAGATCAACGGGTTCCCGGTGATCACGATCGACACCAGCGTCGCCGAGAACATCCTGCACTTCGCTCCCGAGCCCAAGAGCCCGCACGGCGTCGATGTCACGCCCAACGGCAAGTACATGGTCGTCGCCGGCAAGCTCGACCCGCACGTCACGGTGTACTCGATCGACAAGATCAAGTCCGCCATCGCGACGAAGAAGTACACCGGGACCGACGAGTACGGCGTGCCCATCCTCGACTTCGACTCCGTCAAGGAGGCCCAGGTCGAGCTCGGCCTCGGGCCCTTGCACACCCAGTTCGACGACAAGGGCTACGCGTACACCTCGCTCTTCCTCGACTCGGCCGTCGCCCGCTGGAGCCTCGGCGGCGACTACGCGTCCCTGCACAGCGAGAAGCCCTGGTCGCTCGTGACCAAGACGCCGGTGCAGTACAACATCGGCCACCTGTGCGCGGCCGAGGGCGACACCGTCAGCCCGGACGGCAACTTCCTCATCTCGATGTCCAAGTGGTCCGTGGACCGCTTCCTGCCGACCGGCCCCCTGCTCCCCCAGAACTTCCAGCTGCTCGACATCGCCGCCCCCGGCACCGCCATGCCCGTCCTCTACGACATGCCGATCGGCGTCGGCGAGCCGCACTACTGCCAGATGATCAAGGCCGACAAGCTCAAGACCTGGAAGGTCTACCCCGAGGTCGGCTGGAACCCGCACACGCAGAAGGTTGATCCGAACGCTCCGCGCGTCGGCAAGGAGGGCGTCGTCCGCGAGGGCACCAACGTCCTCGTCAACATGACCGCCATCCGCAGCCACTTCTCGCCGGAGCACGTCGAGGTCAACGAGGGCGACCGCATCACCTGGCGGATCGTCGCGAGCGAGACGACGCAGGACGCCACCCACGGCTTCTGCATCGGCGGCTACAACATCAACCTCTCGCTCGAGCCCGGTGAGTACGTCGAGTTCACCTTCACCGCCGACAAGCCCGGCACCTACCCGTTCTACTGCACCGAGTTCTGCTCGGCGCTCCACCTCGAGATGATGGGCTACCTGCACATCAAGCCCAAGGCTGCAGCATCGGAGCCGGCCAAGACCGCCGCCGCCGAGTAAGCCTCTTCCCAACGTCCGCGCCCGGCGAGAGCCCGGCGCGGGCATTCTGAAACCCCGACCCGGAGGACCCCCATGACCCGCATCCTCACCCATCTCGTCGGCCCCCGTGTCCCCGAGGCCGAGCTGCGCACGAACCGCCTTCGCTACGCCACCCCGACGGTCATCTTCATGGCCGCCCGCATCCTCCTGCTCCTCTCGATCTTCCTCCCCTATTGGCACATGGAGCTCGTCGCGCCGCAGTACCCCGACGGGCTGTTCCTCACCGCCTACGTCAACCACCTCGACGGCGACGTCAAGGAGATCGACGGCCTCAACCACTACATCGGCATGCGTCCGCTCGGCGAGGCCGCGGCCTTCGAGCGCGCCGCGTCGGTCTGGCTCATCATCGCGATGGTGCTCCTCGTCGAGGGCGCGGCGTTCATCCACAGCAAGTGGGCGGTGCTGCTCGCCCTCCCGGCGATCGGCTTCCCCGTCGGCTTCATCGTGGACCTGCACTACTGGATGAAGACCTTCGGCCTGAACCTCGACCCCGATGCGCCGCTCTCCAACTCCGTCAAGCCGTTCGTGCCCACCGTCATCGGCGAGGGCGGCATCGGCCAGTTTCAGACGTTCGCCGAGTTCGGCACCGGCTACTGGCTCGCCGTGGCGTGCGCAGTGCTGACGATCGTCGGCTTTGTCTTCCACCGCCGCGCATACAAGCCCCTCTTCGACCGCGTCCGCCCCGCCGCCCCCCAGCGCATGGTGACCGCATGAACCCCCGCCGCTCCATCTCCGCGCTCGCCGCCG
>JAEYNG010000465.1 GCA_023412695.1 Planctomycetota bacterium
CGACCTTGGGTACAACGTCGTGATCGCGGGTACATCGCTGCGGGCGTATCTCGTGCAGGTGCACGACCCGGGGTGGTTTCTGCCGCACGGGCGGAACTACTGGGTATCGGTGGCGGTGCAGGGAAGCGGCGGGTTCAACCAGCGGGCGTACTTCGCGGCGACGCGCGGCGCGTGCGGGCGCGAGGCGTGCGATGTGCAGGTCTCGCAGGCGGCGGTGAAGGGACCGGGCGTGCCGTCGGGCAACTGGACGCCGATCGAGAACTACTTGCAGGAAGCGCGGGACTTGTCGTTTGTCGTCGCGGTGCGCGACAGCACGGCGGGGCACGGAGGGGAGTCTGCGCCGCCGCCCGACTCGTGCATCGCGGATGCGGATCGGAACGGCGCGGTGGAGGTGACGGACATCTTCGCGTTCCTGTCGGCGTGGTTTTCCGGGTGCCCGTGACCACCATATTGGGTGTAATCACATACACCACATCGAGTGGATGAATAGTTGTCGCGCAAGATGAAAAATCCCCGATTCGGGGAATGGTGTGGCATCCCCTGTTTCTGCTACCGTGCGGATCTTCACGGGTGGACACGCCGCGCCGGCTCTCGGCGCATGGTCCACGTGGATGACCTTGCCGGAGCGGAGACATGCGAACACCGACACTATTGAGGATGACGGGCGTGGCGGCGGCAATGGTGGGTGCGGCGTTGGCCGCGGCGAAGCCGCCGGCGGAGGGCGAGGGCGTGCCGGTCGTGCAGCGGTTCAACCTGCCGGACCCGATCCCGCAGGGGAGCGGCGGCGGCGGTCCGCAGCGTTCGACGGTGTTGTCGCGATCGATCGACGTGTCGCAGATCCCGAGCGTGACGCTGCAGGGGCAGATCGACCCGAACTCGCCGCCGGCGAATGCGGTGGTGGAGAGCCTCTTCCCGCCGGGGACAACCATCCTCGGGTATGCGTACGACGCGAACTTCGCGTACTTCGGCAACCCGGCGAACCCGGCGATGGGGTTCCGGCTGTTCAACGGGGGCGATCAATACGTGGTGAACATCGCGCCGCCGACAAGCCCGGCGCAGGTGACGCTTGCGCCGCAGCTCCTGCTGCCTAACGAGCAGTTCACGCTTCCGGACGGGAAGCTGCGCGTCGAGTTCTTCGAGGCGGTCGATGATCTGGGCGGGATCCAGCCAGACGGCGTCTGGCAGAGCGGCACGGTGAGCGTGCTGTACTCGCTCGACAGCGTGACGGAGTGCTGCATCTGGGACAACGGCGCGTTCGACAACCGCGACGGCGCGTTGTCGCAGGATTCGCCCGCGCGGCCGGAGCCCGTGTACCACGTCATGGCGGACGACTTCTACCTCGAGCCGGGGTACGTCCACATGGTGGACTACATGGAGGCGGTGTTCATGGTGCTGTTCCCCGCGCCGGGGTACAACTTCGCCGCGCCGATCGGGCGGCTGGAGATCCGGACGGACTGCGACGGCAAGCCGGGGGAGCTGGTCGAGACATTTGACGCGTGGCTGATGCGGGACAGCCTCATCGGCGAGATGACGATCGACCTCGGGACGGTGCACGCGTACCGGGTCGTCGCGCTGACCGACGGGCTGTGCCTCAAGGGCGGCAAGCCGTACTGGGCGTCGTTCGTGCTGACGGGCGTCGCGAACCAGGGCGGGACGGACCTGTGGTACTGGGGCACGACGGGCTCGCCGAGCGTCGTGCCGCCGTACGACCCGCCGCTGCACGTGAAGGGCTCGCTCCCGCACCGGCAGGCGTTCCCCGGCGGGCCATGGGAGCGGATCGACTGCGCTTCGGGCGACCCGAACTGCCTCGGCTGCACGGACCTGAACTTCTGCATCCGCGGCGAGCGGTGCCGGATCGTGCACGATGCGGGCACCTATAAGACGCCGCCGCAGCCCATCGGACAGGTGATCGGCCAGTACGGCGCGCGGTCGGTGGACCTCGCGGGGCTCATCAACAACCAGGCCCGCGCAGCGGACGACGTGACCATCAGCCCGTGCGAGACCAGCCTGCTGCCGTGCGTCGTCGAGGCGTACATCTGGACCACGTGCACGCCGCCAACGGCGCGGCTGGAGATTTATGAGACGCGCTGCGACGAAGATACCGTGCTGCCGGCGGAGGACCCGCTGCCGTACGTGATCTCCGCGGGCGAGGAAGACGCGGTGTACCAGGGGCTCGAGATCCCTGCGCCCTTTGGGCCGCCGTTCCGGTTGTATTGCTTCAAGTTCAAGGACTTCGGCGGGTTCGTCTTCCAGCCCGGTCGGACGTATTGGTTCGCGGCGATCGGCACCGGGGGGAACAACCTCACGAACGATGCGTACTTTGCCTTTAGTGCACCGAAGTGTCCGGACGACGAGTGCTACCGCCTCGGGAACGAGGGGCACGCCAAGAGTGCGTTTGCAAACTCCATGTACCCAGACTGGACGCCGACATCCCTGGTTCCGGGCCTCTTGATGGCCAACGACTTCGCGATGCTCGTCGCCGTGCGCAACGGGCCGGTGGGCGTCACGGGCGGTCCGGAGGTCTGCCGCGCTGACTTTGATCGATCCGGACAGGTGACTGTTTCCGATATCTTCAGCTTCCTCTCAGAATGGTTCTCCGGCTGCCCATGACCTGATCCGCGGCCGGTCCACGATCATTCTGAGAACCTCCGACCCCCGGGTTTCCACGTTCCCGGGGGTCTTTTTCTGTCAATGGGCCGGGATCATCGAGCCCTTGACCATGTCGATCTGCAGGCCCTCGATGTGGACGGCGGTCCACTCGCCCTCGGCGTTCTTGCGCCAGGTGATGCGCCACCACGAGCGGTTCGGGGTGTCGGAGAACCCCGCCGCGTCGGCGACGACCCGCACGCGGATGAGGCTCTGGCCGTTGCCGGATCGCGTCACGTGCGCGGATGCACCGGAGGTCGAGTGCTCCTTCACCCGGATCTGGCCGCCCATGTAGCGCGTGACAAGGCCGAGGATGCCGTCCTTGTCCGCGGAGAACGGGCGGTCGAGCACCGTCAGGCTGACGTCGCTGGCGAGCATCGGCGCGAGCTCGGGAGTGTCGGCTGTCGCGGTCGCGGCGATGAGCCGCTCGGTCTGCGTGATCAATCGCTCGCGTTCGGTGGTGACAAGGAAGGACGAGAGAACAC
>JAEYNG010000057.1 GCA_023412695.1 Planctomycetota bacterium
CGGCTACATGGACCTGCACTCCGGAGCACCGTACTGGCTGGTGGTCGGCGGCCTCGGGCTGGTCGTGCCACCGCTGCAGCGCGATACCGAATGCGACGCCGTCATCATCGGCGGCGGCATTGTCGGCGCGGTTGTGTGCGATGCCCTTGCACGCAACGGCTTGCGCGTCGTGCTCCTGGACAAGCGCGACATCGGACTCGGCTCAACCGTCGCCAGCACCGCGATCGTGCAATACGACACCGATCTCCCGCTCACTGAACTGAAAACGGTTATCGGTGAGCAGCAGGCGATCCGCGCGTATCGCCTCTCCGCCGCGGCTGTGCTCCGGATGCTCGAACTCGCCGACGAACTCGAATGCCCTGGCACGCGTCGTCACTCGCTCTATCTCTGCACACGAGAAGGCGACGAACCATTCCTGCAGCACGAGGCACGCGAACGCGCCGCCGCGGGCATCGGTTGCCGATGGATCACGGCCCAGGAACTCTTCGACGGCTGGGGCATCTCTGCAAGAGGCGCCATCCTGTCCGCGCTCGCCGGAGAGATCGACCCTTACCGGCTGTGCCACGCACTCCTTCGTCGCGCCGTACGAACCGGTGCTCACGTATACGACCGGACCCGCGTGAGCAAGATCACGCACACAACGTCCGGTTGCCTGGTGCAAACCGACCGCGGCTCGACGGTCCGCGCGCGTTACGTCATCCACGCAACCGGGTACGAGTCCGTCGGCGAGCTGCCGCCCGGCCTTGTGAAGTTGAGCTCGACGTACACCTTCGCCTCTGAACCAACGCTCCCGCCCGACGCCTGCTGGTCCGACCGCGCGACCGTATGGGAACACGCCGATCCGTACCTCTACCTCCGTTGGCACGGCAATCGCTTGCTCGTCGGCGGCGAAGATGTCGAGTTCGCCGATGAGACCACGCGCGATGCGCTGCTGTCGGAGAAAACCGCCGCCCTCCATCGGCGGATCAGGGACCTCGTGCCCGGCATCGACATCGAACCCGCGTTTGCATGGACAGGCACATTCGCCTCGACACGCGACAGCCTCGGGTGCGCCGGCCCCCGCAGCACGGGCGATCCGGAGCTCTTCGCCGTGGGCTTTGGCGGCAACGGCACCACGTTTGCCGCGATTGCCGCAGACATCCTTCTCGCACACATCCGCGGCAAGCCCGCGCCCGACGCCCCCCTGTTCGCCCCCCGAACGCAACGTCCTCGGGTCGAATGAGGCCTGATTCACCGGGCTGTCACATCGCCCTCATTCCCCGGCCGCAGTATTCCCTGCGGCCGAGAACATCGGGCCGCGAGGAGGGGACGGATGAAGCGCAAGGGTGAAGACAGCGACGCGGCGAGACAGGCCGCGGCCGACCAACGGGTCGAGACGCCCGCCGACCGCGCCCGCCGCGATGGGGAAGAGGAACTCCAGCTCCATCGCTGGACAGACGCCGAGCTGAAGCAGCGTGCCCAGGACCTGGGCATCGGCAACGCCGACAACCTCTCCCGGCAGCAACTGATCGAACGCCTCGGCGGGGACCGCTGACCACGTTCGCGCCCCGCCACGTCGGCGCGGCGCGAAGCTTCTGCATAACGACCATCAAACCTGAAAGGACTCTCGATGAACGCTCGGAACCTCATGTGTGTCTGCGGCGCCGCCGCCGCGCTGCTCGCCGCACCCGCGCTCGCACAGCAGGGCACGACGCCGGCCAACCCGCGCCCCGGCACCACCACCCAGCCCGGCCAGCCGCGCACCACGCCCTCGACGACGCCCACCCAGCCCGGCAGCCAGACCGGCGCGAACCAGCAGAACGCGGTGCCGGAGGTGCTCGAGCGGCTTGCGGGCGTCTGGAAGGTCGAGGTCAGCGTCAACAACGAAGCGTTCGCGATGAGCAAGGACGGCAAGCACGATCACTCAGGGCACAAGGCCGACCGGCCCGCCGACGCGAACCGTCAGGATGCCGCGCGCCCCGACGAGAGCAAAGACAAAGACACCGCGATGGGCTCCAGCAAGAACTTCACCGGCTACGCCGAGCGCAAGCTCGTCCTCGGCGACAACATCCTGCAGGAGACGATCGTCGTCCCCGACATGCTCCGCACGGGTTCGGACCAGGATCGCACCAATCCGCGCGACCCGGCCAACCTCGAGCAGCCGGACGGCAACGCGTTCCGCGGCATGAGCTTCATTTCTTTCAACGATAACAACGATACTTACCGCATTGTCTTCATCGACTCCAAGCACAAGGACATCCACGTCGACTCCGGCACGTACGACGCGAGCCGCAGCCGCCTCGTCTTCCACGGCAAGGCCGGAGAGCAGACCGGCACGAGCAGCTCCAGCGGCAGGACCGGCACAACCCCGGGCAACCAGAGCGACCCGGCCGACTTCAGCCGCGTCCCCGCTCGCACGAACGACATGAAGACCGCCGGTGGCTCGAGCGGCTTCGGCGATGTGCGCGTCGTCCTCGAGATTATCGGCGATGACCAGCATCAGGTGACGATGTACAAGGTTGCGTCCGATTCGACGCGCCCGGGCGAGCCGCGTACCGGCACGCCGGCCGATCGGTCTACAACGCAGCAGCCCGGCACGACTGGCACCGGCCAGCCCGGCACCACCGGTCAGCCCGGGACCACCGGTCAGCCCGGGACCACCGGCACGGGCCAGCCCGGCACCGACACCAATCGCAACAGCAACCAGAGCGATATGCGCACGCTGGCCAACGCGGGTGAGAACATCATCTACCGTGCCATCTACACCCGCGCCACCGGCGCGGAGGCTGCCCGCTTCCAGCGTCTGATCGACGATGACCGCGCCCTGACCCGGGCCGATCGCACGGACCGCTAAGCGTTCAACGGGTTGACCGAACGGCGACAGTAAACCTCCGGTCGCCGCGGCACTCCAACCGCCTTCTCTCTCGGGCGGGCCGAGTCAACCCGGGACGCTTCGCTTCATAGAGCGCCGCGAAGGTTCTCTCTCCCTTCGCGGCGTTTCTTCTTTTTTGCGGGCCGTCGGCCCGCCGTGTGCGCAGCAATACCGCAATTCCAGTTGGCCTGCGATCAGTTGAACGGTGATCGAGCAGCGCTCAGCCGCGCCACTTTTCTTCAACGACGCCGTCAACGAAGCGGACGACCGTCGTAAGCGTCGCCGGACGCTGCTTCTCGTCCTCGCCGAACTTCAGCACCTCGACCATCTGGCCGGCGATGGCGCTGAGCGAGTACGACCAGACGAGGACCTCCGACCCGTCCGCGAGCACCGCCGATCGGTCCGGGTCGCCGAGAACCGTGACGACCCACAGCCTCGACGTTCGGCCGAGCTCGATCCGGTTGAACAGCTCCTCCGAGACAAACGTTCCGTCGTACTGGATCTCCGGCCCGCTCATCTGGATCGTGACCGGTCCCTCAAGCTTGAACGACCCCTCGAGCTTCATGTCCGACTTCAGTTCCAGCGGGCCCGACGAGCAGCCCGCCAGAAAAATGGCCGGCACCGCCGCGGCAGCTGCAAGGCAGAATGGAGACTGCCCCGAGCCGCTCACGCGGCGGCGCCGACCGGATGGAGAGAGCCTGAAGACATGCCCACACACCGACCCCGCGCAGGAAAAGCGCTCGCGGAGCTGGCGGGTCCGCCACAGACCGCCAGCCCGCGGAGCGCAAGGCCCGCTCGACGAGTGCTGCTCGCAGCCGGCCGTCGCGCGGGCGACGT
>JAEYNG010000106.1 GCA_023412695.1 Planctomycetota bacterium
GAGCCGGCTGAACCCCCCCACCGCCGCGACGCCGACCGCCAGACCGCCGGCGAGCGCCAGCGCCGAGGTCCCCGCTACCCAGCCCCGCATGCCCGGTTGATTCCGCATGATGCACTCCTTGTTGGCAGCATTCATACGCGAAGCATGTCACACCGCACACCGCGCGGCGCTTGACTACTGGTCAAGCTGCTTTCGTGCCGTGTTCGGGGTGCGCACGCCGCGCCTCCGCCCCGGCAACAGGAGTCACACCATGCTCGCCAGTTCCATGAACTCCCGTCTTGCCCGCGCGTGTATCGTCGGCGCCGGCTCGATCCTCGGCCTCGCGGCCGCGGCGTCGGCGGGCGACGATCTCTGCAACCCCGGCCTGCCGGCGAGTGTGCCCGACCTCGATCAGGTCCGCGCGCCAGGGCCCGGCATCCCCGGACTGCCCGGCAACGGCACGCAGTACTGCGTCCCGACCTGCATCATGAACATCATGAAGTTCCTCGCGAGCAACGGCTACCCGGACCTCGACCCCGGCACCGGCTCGTGGCAGAACCCCGCGGTTTACAACACCTACACCCAGCACCTCGCCGACATGGGCGTGCTCATGGGCACCAGTCCCACCGATGGCACAACCACCGGCGGCAGCACGGGCGCACAGGCCTGGCTCGATACCCGCGGCGGCGGCGGCGATATCACCTTCACCAGCCTCTTCCGCACGGCCGCCGACGCGCCCGAGCTCGGCGACCTCGCCCTCGGCCTGCTCGTCGATCAGCCGGTATCCGTCACTGTCGGCTGGTACGCCGAGAACCCGCCCGGCGTCCTCACGCGCACCGGCGGCCACTGCGTCACGCTCACGCGCCTGCCAAACTTCTGCATGCCCGGCGCACGCCAGATCTCCTTCCGCGACCCCGGCACCGGCGGCGGCAACAGCTTCGTCGCACAGACCACCCAGTCCGCGGCCGCGACCACCACGCGCAACGTTTTCCCCCGCACCGCGATCTACCAGTCGATCCCAACGAACGGAGCCCCGGTGGTCTGGGTCGGCCCGCTCGAGCCTGTCGCGAACTACAACTCCGGCACGAACCAGGGCTACATCGACGGCGTGCGCTTCTTCTACCCCCGCTTCGGCCTCACGCCTTGCTGCAATCTCAACACCATCGACACGTTCAACCCCGCGCCCCCGGGCGGCGGCGGCGTGCCCATCCCGCTCCCCTTCGCCAGCCCGCAGGGCACGCCGATCGTCGATCTCGACATCGCACCCAACCTCGTCCACACCGTCTATATCGCGCAGGGCTCGGGCCCCGGCGCGGACAATCAGCTCTTCCGCTACGACCCGACCACACAGACGCACACGCCGCTCCCGCTCCCCGGCAGCCCGAGCAGTGTGGCGACGGCGACCAACTGGCGCGCCAGCTACGTGTCGTGCACCCCCTTCCTCTGCTGCCTTGTTGAGGGCATTTCCGGTGTTGAGATCGTGCACTCCGAATGGGAGTCCGACATCATCGCCCTCACCTTCGACCCGACGCGCAACCGTCTTGTCGGGGTTGATCTGACCGCCGGCGGCGTGCACCTCGTGAACCCGTCCGACATCCAGGAGCACGAGTTCCACGCCTTCGCGCCGGGCGCATGGCCCGCGAGCTCCTGCCGCGCCGCTGTCTGCCCGCGCACCGGCAAGCTCGTCGATCCCTCCGTCCCGGGCGTTCGCGGCCTGGCGCTCAACCGCGCCACCGGCCAGTGGGAGATCGCCGAGTCGCTTGATGACCCGAACCTGCCCTCGCCCAAGGGGTGCGACGTTGACGACCGCGGCCATGTCTACACGTCGCAGAACGGCGCGATCGTCGAGTTCATGCCCAACGGCTCCGCGCCCGGGTACACCCGTCTCGCGGCCTCCCGCTTTGATGGCTGGCAGGTCGGCGAGTTCTTCCGCATCTCCCGCAACCGTTCCAACGTGGACCCCAACATCCACGATGCCGAGCCGTGGGCGACGCACATGCTCCCGGACGCCGCGGACGACGAGGTACCCGACTGTGCCGCGGACTTCAACGCCGACGGCGAGGTGACCGTCCCGGACATCTTCGCATTCCTCAGTGCGTGGTTCGCGACCGGGGACGCGGCGGACTTCGACGGCAACAACGCTATCGAAGTGCCCGACATCTTCGCGTTCCTCTCTGCCTGGTTCGCGGGTTGCTGAATCAGCGCCGCCTGTTGCACTCCCGAAAGAGGGTGCGCTCCTGGCTTGCCCTCTTTCGCATTTTTGCATGACGCGTGTCACGTGCCCCGGTTCCGCGTCGCTCCTGGCTATGTCCGGACAATCCGCCCGACGCCGAAGCGCGGGCCATCCGGCGACCGCGCGCACAAACCGCGGCCGCCATACCGGACCATGACCCCATCGTCCCATCCTCCATCACGGAGAACGAACCATGCACTCGATGCGTCGCGATATCGCCCCCCGCCTCCCGCACACCCTCACCGCCGCCGCGACCATGCTCGCGCTCTGTGGCAGCGCGTCGGCCCAGTGCAATGCCTACCGGCCCTTCGTCCCCGACTTTGACCAGCGGCGGCAGGATGGGCCCGGAGTCAACGCCCTTCCCGGGAACGGCGGCTCGCACTGCGCCCCGACCTCCTCGGTCGA
>JAEYNG010000138.1 GCA_023412695.1 Planctomycetota bacterium
TCTCTGCACCCTCTCCCCGCCCCGCGGGGAGAGGTCCCGAGCGAAGCGAGGGGGTGAGGGGCTTCCGCCCGTGTGCTGCTTTGCTGCTTTGCTGATCTTCCTACGGACACCCCGCAAACCACGCGCTTAAGAACGCGAAGATTTCCGGCACCGCGATTCCGCCGTCGCCGTCAAAGAAAGCGACCAATGGCAAGGAAGCCGCCATCGGTTCATCCTGCCGCCCAAACCTCTATCAGGTGAGCACCGCGCTCACCACCACCCTACCCGCCAGCCCCTTCGCCATCGCCAGCGTCTCGCCCCGCAGCTCCGGCACCGCCGTGTTCTCCCACAGCTGCCCCTTCCGCAGCGGCCCCACCAGCGTCAGCCGATCCTGCACGCGTCCCTGCGCATCCACAACCGCCCCGTGCGCATCCGTGTCGAGCCCCAGCCCCAGTGCATCGGGCCGCACCAGTCCGTCCCGCACCATCCGCTGTACGAACAGGTCCTCGACCTTCCGCACATCCGTCTCCGGCCCGGTGCAGTTGATGACCCGCCCCACGCGCAGCACCGTCTCCTCCTCCGCCCCGCGCATCAGCACCCGCGCATCCACACCACCGCGCGACTCCGCATACCCCAGCACCCGCCCCGCGTGCACCGCCAGCTCGTTCCGCGCGATCAGCTCCGCGATCTGCGTCGCCGTCTCCGGCGAAGCGCGGTGCCGGTGCGTCTCCCAGAATGGCCGCACGTGCCGCAAAAACCTGCCGCGCTCCCGCTCGCCGAGCCCCTTCCACAGCGCGGGCGTGTCGTGCCGAAGGCTCGTCACGACCTCGCGCCAATCAACGCCCTTCACCGCCGCCGCGCGAACCTCCGCGCGCAGCGCATGCAGCAGCCCCTTCGCGGTCCGCGGCCCCTCGTCCACCCCCTTCCGACGCGGATGCGCGCCCGGCGGCCGGATCGACACGCGGTGCGGCTGCGGCAACAGCCCCCGCCGCGACACCGCGTGGATCACCCCGCGATGCCCGCGCTCCTTCAGCGCGATCGCGATGTCCAGCATCGTCAACCCCGTCCCCAGCAGCAGCACGTCCCCGTCCGGCTCGACATCCAGCGCGCCCGGCCCCCACGGGTCCTTCGCGTACCGCCAACTCTTGTAAAACCCCGCATCCGCAACCGGCGGGTTCCCCGGCGGGAAGTTCCCGATCGCCAGCACCGCCGCGTCCGCCTCAATTTCGCTCCCGCCCTCCAGCTCGACCGTCACGCCGTCGCCATCAACCCGCAGCCCCGCCGCGCCCCGCGGCACCCGCGTCAGCCGCACCGCGTCCCCTGACGCAGCGTCCGCCTGCTCGAGGATCGACGCGAGATACTTCCCGTACAGCGGCCGCGGCACAAATGTCCCGCCGCCGATCTTCGGGTCCTGCTGCCGCGCCCATCGCAGGAAGTGATCCGGATCGTCCGGCAGCGCGCTCATACGCCCCGCCGGCACGTTCAGCAAATGCCCGTGCGACGTCGTCGAGTACGCCACGCCCGCCGTGAACTTCCCCGATCGCTCGATCAGGTATACGCGGAACGGCTCGCCCCCGTCCTCACCCTCCGCCCGCCGCCGCTCGGCCAGGAGCCGCAGCAGGTGCGCCGCTGTCATCGTTCCGCCGAAACCCGCTCCAATGATCGCAAAGGTACGCATGGGCCGAGTTTATCCGGTTCCGCGCACAAGCGCAAAATCGCTCTACAGCAACTGCCTGCTGCCCCGCGGTTCTGCCGCCTTGCTGTTCTCGTCGCCCGCCGCCGACCTCACATCCCGTGCCGCCCGAGGTCCTCTTCCCCGAGCAGCCGGAACTCCTTCCGCCGCAGGATCTGCCCCGCCAGCGTCGCGTCATCGACCGCCAGCGCGATCGTCGGGTTCCCCGTCGGGCTCGACATCAGCGGGTAGGCGAATCGGATGTTCAGCTCCGCCCCCAACAGGTACATGCACATCCGCTCGAGCGTGTGCCCCTTGCACAGCTCCACGCACAGCAGCGGCACCTCCGTGAACGGGAGCTGGTGCCGCGTCAGGAGCAGCTTCGCCTCCTGCGCGTTGTTCGTGATGATCCGCACGATCGCGCAGTCGCTCGCGTCATGAACGCTGATGGCCGCGAGGTGCACCGGCGAGTGCTCGAACGCACGGAGCAGCTCGTAGAGCTTGCCCACCCGGTTGTCCAGAAACACCGAATACTGCGTCACGCTCGGGGTCGCATAGCCCTGCGTGGTCTCCGACGGCACCGATGCCTGCGACATACGACCTCCACCTCTTCCCGCCCGAGCGCATCCGCCCTCAGGCCCGCCGCCCCGCGCAGCCCTGCGCGCAAGCGTCCGGCCCCCGGCAGTTTATCGGACTCCGGCCCCGGCGGAAAGCCGCCAACGCCGGACCCGACCGGTCTCCGTCCATTCGTCGGCAGATCGGCCGTCCAACCAAAGCGATCAGGCCGAGAAGCTCGACCCGCAGCCGCACGTCGTCGTCGCGTTCGGGTTCTGGAAAACAAAGCCGCGGCCCATGATCTCGTCGCGGAAATCGATTACCGTACCGTTCAGGTACAGCAGGCTCTTCGGGTCCACGATCACCTTGATCCCGTGCTGCTCGAAGACCTCGTCGGTCTCCTTCTGCGTCTCGGTCAGGTCCAGGAGGTAGCTGAACCCCGAGCACCCGCCGCCCTTCACGCCCACCCGAAGGCGGACCTTATCGGCGTCAAGCTCCTGCTGCTGGATGATGTTCCGCACCTCGCGTGCCGCCCCCTCGGTCAGGTTGACCGCATCGGTGCTGGGGACAGAGGTCGCGCCCGGATTGCTCGTCGTCGTGGACATGGAAAAACTGCTCCAGTAAGCCCCGAAAATACTACGTCCGCCGCCCCCGGCAGTTCAGCCCGCCGGCCCCGCGAGGGGCCGCAGGGCCGGATGCCGCCTCAGTGCGCATGCTCGTGGTCGTGGTCCTCGACCGCGATCCCGTTCTTGGTCTTGTAGTCCGAGATCGCCGCCTTGATCGCGTCCTCGGCCAGCACCGAGCAGTGGATCTTCACCGGCGGCAGGCTCAGTTCCTGCACGATCTCGGTGTTCTTGATCGCCAGCCCCTCGTCGAGCGTCTTGCCCTTGAGCCACTCGGTCGCCAGCGAGCTGCTCGCGATCGCGCTCCCGCAGCCGAAGCACTTGAACTTCGCGTCCTCGATGACGCCCGTCTGCTGGTTCACCTTGATCTGCAGCTGCATCACGTCGCCGCACTCGGGCGCGCCGACCAGGCCCACGCCAAGGTCCTTCCGCTGCTTGATATCCGCCTGCGTGCCGAACGAGCCCACGTTTCGCGGGTTCTCGTAGTGGTCGATGATCTTCGGTCCGTATGCCATCGCTTTGCTCCAATGACCTGATCACTCTTTAGCAACCGGCCACATCAGGTAATCCATCTGACTGTCTCGCCCGCGTTGGGCCTCCGGCGACTTCTCAGTGATGCGCCCACTCGATCTTCGTCAGATCGATCCCCTCCTTGAACATGTCGTACAGCGGGCTCAGGCTCCGCAGCTTCGTCACCGACTCCACAACCTTCTGCACCGTGTAATCGACCTCCTCCTCCGTCGTCCACCGGCCCATGCTGAACCGCAGAGACGAGTGCGCCAGGTCGTCCCCGATCCCCAGGCCCTTGAGCACGTAGCTCGGCTCCAGCGACGCCGACGTGCACGCCGACCCGCTCGACATCGCGATGTCCTTGCACGCCATCATCAGGCTCTCGCCCTCGACGAACCCGAAGCTGATGTTCGTGATGTGCGGCAGCCGCTTGTCCGCGTGCCCGTTGATCTGCACGTGGTCGAGCCCCGCCGTGATCCCCTGCTCAAGCCGCTTCCGCAGCTTCAAGAGCCGCTCGCCCTCGTGCTGCATCTCCGCCAGCGCAAGCTCGCACGCCTTCCCCAGCCCCACGATCCCCGTCACGTTCAGCGTCCCCGAGCGGAAGCCGCGCTCCTGCCCGCCGCCATCGACCTGCGCCACCAGCCGGATCCGCGGCTTGCGCCGACGCACGTACAGCGCGCCCACGCCCTTCGGCCCGTACATCTTGTGCCCCGACATCGACAGGAGGTCGATGTTGTCCCGCTCCACGTTCACCGGCATCTTCCCCACCCACTGCGTCGCGTCCGTGTGGAACACGATCTCCCGCTCGTGGCACAACGCGCCGATCTCGCGGATGTCGCTCACCGTCCCGATCTCGTTGTTCGCCCACATCAGCGTCACCAGGATCGTGTCCGGACGCAGCGCCGCCTCCACCATCGCGCGGGTGATCACCCCGTCCCGCGGCGGCTCGAGGAACGTCACGTCGAACCCCTCCTTCTGCAGACGCTTGCACGGGTCCAGCACCGCCTTGTGCTCGATCTGGCACGTGATGATGTGCCCGCGCCCGGTCGAACCCGCCGGCGCACGCTCGTACATCTCCGCCGCGCCCTTGATCGCCAGGTTGTTGCTCTCCGTCGCCCCGCTCGTGAAGACGATCTCCTTCTCGTTCGCCCCCAGCAGCGCGGCCACCTGCTCCCGCGCCCGGTCGACACCCTCCTCCGATTCCCAGCCGAACCGGTGGTTCCGGCTCCCCGGGTTCCCGAACGTCTTCGTGAAATACGGCAGCATCGCCTCCACGACCCGCGGGTCGCACGGGGTCGTCGCGGCGTGATCCATGTAAACCGGCAGCTTCAGCGCCATGTGTTTCCACCTCTTGAAATCAAACAGCCCCGCCCGCACGCCGAGAGCATGCACGACTGAGACTGGGTCTCATTATAGCGCGAAATACCTGCGTTTTTCCGGATTTCGGCCCTGTGGGTCCGCTGATCGCCGCGCACGCCGTCAGGCCGCCGACGACTCCGCCGCCGGTCGCGGCCGCTGGTAGGTCATCTCGACCCGGTTCCCACGCCCCATGTATTCCACCCTCGCCATGTACGCCCGCATCAGCAGCAGGCCCCGCCCTGTCGGCCGCTCGATATTTTCGTCGAGGGTCGGGTCCGGCACGTCCTCGGGCTTGAAGCCCGGGCCCTGGTCCTCAATCGCCAGCTCCACAACGTCCCCGGTCACCGAGAACTCCACCCGCGCCGGCGTGTCCTGCGGCAGGTCCTTGTGCCCGTGCCGGAACGCGTTCACCAGCGATTCTTCCAGCGCCAGCCGCACCGCGAACCTCGCGGCGTCCGGGTAGCCGTGCCGGCCCATCGCCTCCAGCAGCATTTCCTCGGCGCGGTCGATGTCCTCCCGACGATTCGGGATCACGAGCACGGCTGAGTCAGGGCTGGAACTCGGGCTGGTCTTCATCCAGGCCGCTTCTCGCTTCCCCCACCGCCGACCGACCACTCATCAACGCCCCCGCACGCCCGCTCACCCCTGCGCACGCTCACAAGAAGCTGGCCAGCGCCGACTCCGCCGTCGGGTGGATGGAGAACAGCTTGTCCAGCTTCGTGATCTTGAACACCTCGTAGATCTGCGGGTCGATGTTCGCCAGCCGGAGTTGCCCCCTCCGGGCCTTCATCTTGTTGTTGATCGTGATCAGCGTCCCCAGCGCGGCAGACGACAGGTGATCAACGTTCGCGAAGTTGATCAGCAGCTTCGGGTTGCTCGACGCGTCGATCAGCGAGGCGATCTCCTCGCCGATCTGCTGGATGTTCGCCTCGTCGAGGATGTTCCGGTCAATGAACTCGACCTGCGTGATGTCCTGCTCGTGCCGGACGCGCAGTCGCGAGGAGCCTGTTGGCATCGCGGTGTCTCCTTGGTGCGGACCCATGATATCACCCCTCCCCCGCCGCGCAGGCCTGAAATGAAAAACGCACGGCGCGCCCTCGCGCCGTGCGTTGTGGTTCATGGATTCAGCCGATCACCGGCTGCCGAGGCCCGAGCGGACGGAGTCGAGCAGGCCGGGGAAGGACTTCTCCTCCTCCTCCGTCTGGATCAGCACCGTCGGCTTCAGCAGGATGAGCAGGGTCTGCTCTTCCTTGCTCTCCAGCCGGTTCGTGAAGAACCGGTTGATGATCGGGATCTTGCTCAGCACCGGCACGCCGGTCTCGATCTCGACCTCCGTCACCAGCCGCTGGCCGCCGAGCAGGATCGTCCCCTCGTCGGGCACGGTCGCCGTCGTGCGGACGCGCGTCACCGTCACCGTCGGAAGCTGGATGAACGACTGCGTGTCCGCGGAGTTCACGAGCTGGCCGCCCGCGACCGCCGACACCGCCTGCTGCGCGAAGCCGTCGATCCGGCCCACGCCCGCATCCACGTTCAGCGTCACGTACCGCCGGTCCGACGAGATCACGCCCTCGACCAGCAGCGTCACGCCCTCGGAGACCGCCTCGACCTCCGGATCGAAGCCGACCGCCGAATCGCCCGTGATCGGGTTGAGGTCCGACACGAAGGCCTGCTGCGTCACGACGTAAATGTTCGCCGTCTGGCCGTTGGTGAACGTCAGCCGCGGCGCGGTCATCTGCACCGTCCGCTTGTCGGCCTGCGTCGCCTGGATGAGGAAGTCCACCTGGATGTCGTCGAGGAACTGGCCCGCGATGCCCAGCGCGGGGGCCGCGCCGAGGATGGTGTTGGCGAAGTCGCCCTCGGCCAGAAGCGTCGAGAGGCCCGACGAGTTTTGCCCCGCGCCGATCGGCGACCAGCCGCGGGCGTTCACGACCGCCTGGTTCGTGCGGTCATCGCCCATGATCGGGCCCGCCTGGCCGCCCACCGGCCCCTGGCCCGCGATCTGCCGCTGCAGACCGCGGCTCCCGCCCGAACCCGTGTCCTCGAACAGGAAGAAGTCGCCGGGCTGCACGCTCGGGTCGACCGCACGCGCCGCGCGGAACTGGTTGTTGTTCGCGTTCAGCACCAGGTCGATGTCGAACGAGATCTGCTCGAACCAGTTCTGATTCACGAGCAGGAACTTCGTCTCGACGTTGATCTGCATGTTCCGGATCTCGCGCAGCTTGCTCAGCAGGCCGACGATCTCCCGGTGGTTCCGCGGCGTGTTCGTGACGATCAGCGAGCCGTTGAGCTCCTGCAGCGTGCCCGTCTCGCCGCCGTTGTCACGCCACCCGTCGAAGTCCACGTTCTGCTGCAGGATGTCCACGATCTGGTCGATCCGCTCCTGCCGGGTCGGACGATCATCCTCCTCGTCGTCGTTGTCCTCGAACGGGCTCTGACCGCCGCCCTGGGCCTGCTGCAGCACCGAGTTCAGGTCGATCTCCGGAACCTGCGTGTAGTCCGGGATGTCAAAGAGCAGGTCCTGGATGTTGTAGATCACCAGCTGCCGGTTCCGCCGCAGCGCCTCGTCCGAGGCAACCGTCAGCACGCCGTTCTCCACCCACCAGTTGGCGGCAGAGAACTGGTCCGTCGAGACCTTCCGCAGGATCCGGTCCAGCATCGTCTCCGCCGACGTGTTCGTCAGCTTCAGCGACACCAGCGAGTCACGCGTCACGCCGATCGTCCCGAGGCTGTCCCAGTCGATGTCCATGTCGACCTTCGTCAGCGTCTGGAAGAACTGCAGCACGTCCTCGAGCCGGTTGTCCGTGAAGTTCGCGGGGAACCGCGAGCTCGCCAGCTCCGACAGCACGCGACGGTTCTCCGGCGGCTCGTTGAACGCCGCCGACTCCCCGCGCGACACCGTCTTCTGCGGCCAGTCCGTCGGGTACTCGATCACGTCCGTCGCCGGCAGCATCGCCTGCTCGTTGTTGATCGTCTGCATCGCGTGCCGCCACTGCTTGTCGCGCTGCACGTTGTTGTACATGGTGTACACCACGATGTCGCGAAGGATGTCCTTCAGCAGCAGCGCCGTCGGGTTGTTCGGGTCGAGGAACAGCACCTGCTCCGTGACCTGCAGCGCCTCCTCGTACTTCCGCTCCTGCTGCAG
>JAEYNG010000140.1 GCA_023412695.1 Planctomycetota bacterium
CCTGAGCGGTGGCCGGTTCAGGGACCAGCCGATTCAGAGCGTCACTTGGCCTCCTCCGGTAGCTAAGCCGCACGGAAAGTAGCTCACCGTGGTCACTGCCGCGTGATCGCCAGCCGCTCCGCTGCGATCGAAACCGCCTCCGGGTTCAGATCGCACCCAGCCCACGCCCGACCCAGCCGCTTCGCCGCGACCAGTGTCGTCCCGCTCCCACAGCACGGGTCGAGCACAATCCCGCCCGGCGGGCAGCACGACCCGACCAATAGCTCCAGCAGCGCGAGCGGCTTCTGCGTCGGATACCCCACCCGCTCCGCGGCCATGTTGTTGATCGACGGGATGTCCAGCACATCCGTCGCCTTCTTCATCTGGCCCTTCATGCGCTGGCTCGTCGCGGGCACCATCGGCGGTTGAAACCAGTAACGCTCCGGGTCGAGGCAGTACAGCAGGATGTCGTCGTGCTTGCGTGCGAACCGCCGCGGCGACGATCCGCCCAGCCCGTACGCCCACACAAGGTGATTCACAAACCGATCTTCGCCGAGCAGTTCATCCAGCATCACCCGCACACGGTGGCTCGTCCGCCAATCGACGTGCAGCGCGACCAGGCCCGTCGGCTTGATCGCCGGGATCGTCGCCTCGACCCGCTCCCGCAGCCACGTGATATACGCCGCGGTCGATGCGAACCGGTCCTCGTACGACCCCGCGCGGTCGGCCTGCACATCGCCGGTGTTGAACGGCGGGTCGGCGTACACGAAGTCGATCGACGCCGGTGCGAGCGTGCGGGCGACGTCGAGCCAATCAGAGCAGGCAACCCGCGGCAATTCTGCCCCAGAATCATGCCGCTGAATCTGCACGGGTACCGCCTGCATCATGGGCGATGGTACGGGGACATGCCAGTGCGGCGATCAATTGGGCGACGGCCAGCACCACAAACAGACCCGCCGGAACGTACCGCTGCCCGGCGAATGCTGGCCTCGCGTACTTGGCGATGTCATTCGCCAAGGCTTGGTACTGATCCTCGCTGATCGCGCCATTGCTCCGCAGCGAGGAGGTCGCATCCAGCATGACCATGTACACCAGTTGATCGCCTCCCGCCATGAGGACTGTCGTCCCAAATGCAAGCACGATCGAGAGCGTGGCGAGCAGAAAAAAAAAGTTACGTGGGGATCGCATCCGGGCAGTCTACTCGACGTCCACACGCACAGGTGCCGCATCTCGCACCTTCCTCAGTCGTGTGATACACTTCTGTCATGGTCATTGCCCGGCCAGATCCCGGTCGTTTCGCGAAGTTCGCCGGCCTCCGAATGGACGCCGATGAGTACCTGTCGCTGCAGGATGATGGCTTCCGCTACGAACTCATCGATGGAGTCGTCGTGATGTCGCCGAGCCCGACACCTGAGCACCAGGACATCCGCGGCGAGATTGAGTTCCAACTCCGCGACTTCGTCGATGAGCGAGGCTCAGGGCTCGTCCTATCCGAAGTAGACGTACGACTCTCTGGTACACTGGTCTACAGGCCCGACTTGATCTTCATCAAAGCGGGGCAGGACCGCCCGATCGAGCTTGTGGATTTTCCACCCGACATGGTCCTCGAAGTGCTTTCGCCCAGTTCGGCCGCAATGGACCAGCGCACGAAGCTCGCAGATTACGAGCGCTTCGGTATCGCGGAGTACTGGATCGTTGATCCATACAGCGCCTCGACGAAGTTCCTGCGTCTGCTCCGCGGCCGCTACATCGAGGTCCCGCCGACCGGTGACCATTACGTCAGCGAGGCAGTCCCCGACTTCTCGCTTGACCTCGCCCGGCTGCGTCGCGTGTTTAAGCGCTATCAGCGTGGCTAGGTTTTCACCTGACGCTTCTGCTCACTTCGCCTTCGCCGGCGCCCTCCCCACCGAGTAGTACGCAAAGCCCAGCCCCGCCATCGCCGACGGCTTGTACAGGTTGCGGCCGTCAAAGATCACCGGCCTCTTCATCGTCTTCTTCAGGCGATCGAAGTCCGGGCTCTTGAACTCGTCCCAATCCGTGCACACGACCAGCGCATCCGCGTCGCGGACCGCATCGTACATGTCCTCGACGATCTCCGCCGCGTTCCCGAGCTCCCGCTTCGCGTTCTCGTTCGCCACCGGGTCATACCCGATCGCCTTCGCGCCAAAGCCCACAGCCTTGCGCATAAGCGTCAGCGCGGGCGCCTCGCGGATGTCGTCGGTCCGCGGCTTGAACGCGATCCCCCAGAACCCGATCGTCTTGCCCTGCAGGCCGCCGTCGTTCTTGAAGTGCGCCTGCAACTTGTCGAAGAAGCGGTCCCGCTGCTTCTGGTTCACCGCGTGCACGCTCTTGCTCAGCGTCGCCTCGATCCCCGCCTTGTCCCCCATCATGATGCACGCCAGCGTGTCCTTCGGGAAGCCCGACCCGCCGTACCCCAGCCCCGGGAACAGGAACTGGTGGCCGATCCGCTTGTCCGAGCACATCCCCTCGCGAACACGGTTGATGTCCGCCCCGTACGCCTCGCACAGGTTCTCCATCTCGTTGATGAAGCTGATCTTCGTCGCCAGGAAGTTGTTGCTGGCGTACTTCACCATCTCCGCGCTCAGCACGTCCATCACGTAGATCGGGTGCCCGTTCCGGACGAACGGGTCGTAGAGGTCCCGCATCTTCTCCCCCACCCAGTCCTTCTCCACGCCCACAACCACGCGGTCGGGCTTGTTGAAGTCCTCGATCGCCGCGCCTTCCTTCAGGAACTCGGGGTTGTCCGCCACCTCGAACGGGATGTTCGGCCCCACCCGCTCGCGGATCCGATCCCGCACCATGAAGGTCGTCCCCACCGGCACGGTGCTCTTCACCACCACGACCTTCGGCTTCTGATCCGGCCCCAGCTTCTTCAGCACGTCGGCGATGTCGTCCGCCGCCCCTTGGATGTACTTCAAGTCCGTGTGCCCGCGCTCGTCGCTCGGCGTCCCCACGCAGATGAAGATCATGTCCGCATCCTTGTGCGACGCGAACACGTCCGTCGAGAACTTCAGCCGCCCCGCGGCGACGTTCCGCTCCATCAGCTCCACCAGCCCCGGCTCATAGATAGGGCAACCCCCGCTCTTGAGCGTGTCGATCTTCCGCGCATCCGTGTCCAGGCAGGTCACGTCGTTGCCGGTGTTCGAAAGGCACACCCCGGTCACCAGCCCGACGTACCCGGTTCCAACCATCGAAAGACGCATCGGAAGACTCCTCTCTTTCGCCTCGCCGGGCCCTGGCCAGGCGCGGGGAGCAGTTTAGGCCCGCAAGGTCCCGTAACCCGCGGCATGACCGCTTACGAACCGACTCCCCACCCGGTTCATCGGCCATGCCGCCCCGCCCCTTTTGCCCGCCCCCCGCCGGACAACCGCGCGACTCCTCTGTACACTCCCGCCCCTATGCCAAAGCCACACAAGGCCCGTACCCCCAAAGCGTCCACTCGCCCGCCGCGCCCGCTCCGCGGCCTCGCAGCCAAGGCCGACCGATACGACCTCTACCAGCGCGCCGTGCAGTGCTTCGAGGCCGAGGTCGACTTCGTTAGCGAGAACTTCCGCAAGCGCCGCAAGCGCCCCGTCCGCACCGTCCGCGAGGACTTCTGCGGCACCTTCGGCGTCTGCTGCGAGTGGGCCAGGCGTAACAAGGACACCATCGCCGTCGGCCTCGACATCGACCCCGCGCCCATCGCTTGGGGACGCGAGCACAACCTCAGCAAGCTCACCCCCGCGCAGCAGGCCCGCGTGCACATCCTCGGGGCCAACGTTCTCCAGCCGCCGCGCGTGCCCAAGCTCGCCCCCAAGGGCTTCGACGCCGTCCTCGCGATGAACTTCTCCTACTGGTGCTTCAAGGAGCGCGCCACTCTTCTTAACTACTTCCGCAAAGTCCGCGCAAGCCTCGCAAATGACGGCATTTTCTTCCTCGACGCCTGCGGCGGCGCGGACGCCATGCGCATCTGCAAGGAGCACCGCCCCATTGGACGCAAGGGCTCGAAGAACTTCTACACCTACGTCTGGGACCACGCCGGCTACGACCCTATCGCCGGCGACATGCTCTGCAAGATCCATTTCCGCTTCCCCGACGGCTCCCGCATCGACGACGCCTTCACCTACGAATGGCGGCACTGGACCCTCCCCGAGATCAAGGACATCCTGCTCGACGCCGGCTTCAAGAAGGTCACCGTCTACTGGGAAGGCGATGACGGCAAGGGCGGCGGCAACGGCGACTTCCAGCCGGCCGAGCACGGCGACGCCTGCGACTCCTTCATCTGCTACATCGTGGCCGAGAAGTAGCCCGCGGCATCGCCACGCCCCCTACGCCCTACTTCAACCTTCGTTCCTACCCTCCGTCATGCCGGTCTCGCTCTCCATCCCCCCCGACCTCCTCCCCGTTCAGGAAGTCCTCGGC
>JAEYNG010000174.1 GCA_023412695.1 Planctomycetota bacterium
CCGCCAACGCCGGCACGCCCGTCGGCATCACCCACCAGATCATCATGGACACCTCGACCATGGGCGTCCGCGCGGGGACGCTGCTCATCGCCAGCGACGACCCCGAGTCCCCGTCGATCATCGTCAACCTTACCGGCACCATCGCCACGCCCATCGACTACGACGTGAACAACGACGGCCAGGTCACCGTCGAAGACCTTTATGCCTGGCACCTCTCGCCAAGCGACGTAGACGGCAACGGCGTCGTCAACAACGACGATCGCGCGGCACTCCTCTACGAGCTCCGCCGCCTCGAGATCGAGACCACCACCGCCGGCCGGCGCTGAGGGCTCTCCCTGCCCCGCCCGTTTCGGGGCATTATGAGAAGTTCGTCATCGTGCGCACGCCCCCTCCACCGGGGCGCGGGCATGGGCTACGCTCTCATTGCGGTCCGACCGCGCACGAGGCGCGTTACCGCTCGCCCGCCAAGGACACGTTGCAGCATGACGCAGATCACCGACTCCGTTCTTACACGCGTGCAGCTTAGTTCAGCAACGCCTCACGACGACACCGGGCACGATCACCCCGCGGAGCGCATCTCCGTCCCGATGCAGCTCGCAAACTTCTTCGCGATCGTCCTGCCGCTCGCCGGGCTCGTCGCCGCGATCGCCCTCCTCTGGGGGATCGCCTTCGACTGGATCCACCTCGCGATGCTCCTCGGCGGCTACGTCCTCACCGGCCTGGGCATCACGATCGGCTTCCACCGCTACTTCACGCACAAGTCCTTCGAGACCTCACGCCCGGTCCAGGCCGCGCTCGGCATCCTCGGCTCCATGGCCGTCGAGGGGCCCATCCTCACCTGGGCCGCCCTCCACCGCCAGCACCACCAGCACAGCGACCACGACGACGACCCGCACTCGCCCCACACCCACGGCCACGGCATCAAGGGCTTCCTCCAGGGACTGTTCCATTCCCACTGCGGCTGGCTCCTCGTCCGCGGCCGCGAGAACATCGACCGCTACGCGCCTGATCTCAAGCGCGACCCGCTGATCCTCTTCCTCAACAAGACATTCCTGCTGTGGACCATCCTCGGCCTGCTCATCCCCGCCGCCATCGGCGGCCTCGTCACGTGGACCTGGTGGGGCGTCCTGCTCGGCTTCCTTTGGGGCGGCCTCGCCCGCATCTTCCTCGTGCACCACATCACCTGGAGCGTGAACTCCGTCTGCCACATCTGGGGCTCGCGCCCGTACCGCAGCCAGGACCACAGCCGCAACAACGCCATCTTCGGCGTCCTCGCGCTCGGCGAGGGCTGGCACAACAACCACCACGCCTTCCCCGCCTCGGCGCGTCACGGCCTCGGCTGGTGGCAGTTCGACCTCAGCTACGTCATCATCCGCACGCTCCAGCTCCTCGGCCTCGCGTGGGACGTCCGGGTCCCCTCCGCCGACCGGATGCGCGCCAAGCTGAGAGCCTGATGATCACTCTCCGCGAGGAGCGGGGGGCGCAGTGGGGGAGGGGATGGTTTTCCCGTGCGGGTCCGCCTCGCCGCCGACCTCCGCCGCGATCCGCCCCTGCATCTCCGGGCTGATGAAGTGTTCCAGCCGCTCGGATGGGTCGTGTAGATGATCCAGCGGCAGCGGCAGATTCTGCGACAAGAACGACTCCCACAGCCGGTGCGCGCGGATCACCCGCGCCGCCTCCCGCTCGCCACAATCCGTCAGCCGCAACTCACCGCCCGCGGTCTCCACAAGCCCGCCACGCCGGAGCTGCGCGAGCGCCAGCCTTGATCTCGCCCGCGAGCCCAGCGAACGCGCCACCTGCGACGCAGGCAACGCCGCCGTGCCGCCCTCCGCTTCCTGCACGCGATACAGAAGCCCAAGCGCATCCTCCCGCGCGATCCGCAGCGAGAGCAACTGGTGCCGCACCGCCCTCGCCAGCACGCCGTACCGCGGCCCGAAGATGGCCGCCGCCGCGAACTGCCCGCCGGCGACGACACTGATCATCCCCGCCGTCGAGGTATTCCAGTAAATCGCCCCCAGGCACCCCAGCGCCGCCGCCGTCGCCCCGAACACGCCGCTGAGGATCACCATCCCCCCCAGCCGGTCCGTCAGCATCTGCGCCGTCGCCCCCGGCGCAACCAGCATCGCGACGACAAGAATTGACCCCACCGCCTCGAACGAGATCACCGTCGTCGCCGCGACCGCGCTCATCAGGATGAACTGCACGACCCCCGCGCTGATCCCCAGCGTCGTCGCCAGCCCCGGGTCAAACGTCGTGATCCGCAGCTCCTTGAAGAGCAGCACGATCAGCGCGATGTTCCCGAGCATCAGGCCCATCTGCCACGGCAACGCCCGCGGCAGCTCAACCCCGAACCACTCCACCGTATCAAGCGACACCGTTTCGAGCAGCCCGTACAGCACGCACATGGGGTCAAGGTCCACCCGATCCGCCACAAACGTGATCAAGATCACGCCCAGCGCAAAGAGCGATGAGAACACCACGCCCAGAGCCGCATCCTCCGGCAACCGTCCCAGCCGCCGGACGCCCGTCGCCAGCCCCGCCGTCAGCACGCCCCCCGCCATCGCCCCCGCCAGCATCGCCCACGGCTCGCGCGTCCCGGTCACGATGAACGCCATCGCCAGCCCGGGCAGGATCGAGTGCGAGATCGCGTCGCCGAGCAGCGACATCCGCCGCAGCACCAGGAAGCTCCCGATCGTCGCGCACGCGACCGAGCAGCACACCGCCACCGCCATCGTCCACAGACTTCCGGCGTTGAAGTACAACTCCATCACGCCGCACCCCCGTCGAGCTTCACGCGCCGCATCCGCGCGATCAGCCCCCGTCGCGGCGAGAACGTCGCGCTCAACACGAACAC
>JAEYNG010000192.1 GCA_023412695.1 Planctomycetota bacterium
CTACGTCGGCAACGTGACCGGCGACATCTCCTCCCGCCGCGGCATGATCGTGGACACCGAGGACCGCGCGAACGTGAAGCTCATCACGTGCGAGGTGCCGCTGTCGGAGATGTTCGGCTACACCACCTCGCTCCGCGGCATGTCCCAGGGCCGCGCGTCCAACACGATGGAGTTCCTCGAGTACCGGCCGCTGCCGTCGAACCTCGTGAAGGAGATCAAGGAGAAGGGTCAGTAAGGCCCCTCATCCATTAGGTCATGTTCAAAGGGGCGTCGCGCAGGCGGCGCCCCTTTCTTTTTATTGCGGGAGGGAGAGAGGCCGGTCCGCGGCGGTAAAGCTGCGCAAGTCCTGCCTTCCGTGCCGCTTACAACCCGGGCGGACGGTCCGCCCGGCTTGCCAATCCGTCCGCCGCGGTTTACCGTGTCCGTTCAGGATCGTCTTTCCCGAGAGCGGAGCAATCCAATGGCCAGCCGTTATCAGACCATCCTCCTCTTCGGCGCACCCGGCGCGGGCAAGGGCACGCAGGGCAAGATCCTCGGGCAGATCCCCGGGTTTTACCACCTCTCGTGCGGCGAGGTGTTCCGCACGCTCGATGTGAACTCGAAGCTGGGCCGCACGTTCCGCGAGTATTCCAGCCGTGGCGAGCTGGTGCCGGACGACGTGACGGTGGGGATGTGGCACCAGAACATCCACGCGCAGACGATCCTGAGCCTGTACAAGCCGAACGTCGATCTGCTCATCCTCGACGGCATCCCGCGCAACCCGGCGCAGGCCGTGAAGATGAAGAAGTACATCAAGGTGCTGAAGATCATCCACCTCGTCTGCCATGACAAGGACAAGATGATCGAGCGGCTCCAGCGTCGCGCGCTGAAGGAGAACCGCTTCGACGACGCGAAGGTCGAGGTGATCCGCCGTCGCTGGGAGGTCTACGAGAAGGAGACCTACCCGGTGCTGGAGTGCTACTCGCCGAACATCATCGCTGAGGTCGACGCCATGGGCTCGCCCGCGCGGGTGCTGCAGCACGTGCTCGAGCACCTCGTGCCCGTGCAGGAAGCGCACTTCCGCAACCCGATCACCGGCGAGCCGGTCAGGGCGTGATCAGAGCTCACATTGCGCTGCCGAGGCCCATGCAGCGCCGCCACGCGCTCACCTGGCCGTAGTGGCTCATCGGGTGCGCGCCGAGGATGAAGCCGCACAACGCGCCAACGGTCGGGAAGAGCTCCTTCATCCGGCCCTCGCCGGGGTTGGGTGCGGCGAGCTGCTCGTCGGTCGCGCTCTTGATCGCTTCGATCGCCGCCTCGTACCCGGCCTTGTGGAACGACACGATCCGCTGCATGACCGGGTAGATGGTGCCGTTGGGGTCGTCGCGGCACTCGACGCCGGCCTTGAACAGGCCCTCCCAAAGGTCCGGCGGCGCGGTGACGCCGCGGGGCAGGCCGAGCATGTCCATGACGCGGCAGGGGTACATCGCGAGGTGGCCGAACACGAACGCGGGGTGGTTGGTCTGGATGATCTTGCCGCCGGGCGCGGGGAAACGCGCGAAGGTCGCGTTGTCGATGCCGTTGAGAAGGCGCTCGGCGTACGCCTGCGAGAGATTGCCGGAAGGGACGATGGCGCTGGCGATGTTGCCCATGCTTGAAACTCCTCGGGTCGTGTCGGCCATCGTAGCCGCGGGCTCGGCGCACGTGGCGGCGGTTACGCGCCGACGTAGCGGGCATAGATCGCCCGGGCGCGGCCGGCGTCGTTCGTGCCCTTGACGATCGCACGGCCGTCGCGGAAGACGGTCAGTTCCATCCCTTCTTCGTCGAGCCGCGCACGCACGAGGTGCGGGGTCGAGGCCGTCTCGCCGAATGGGTGAAGCCTCTGGGCCAAGGCGTCAAGGTCGTACGCCGATGCGGCGGAAGCGGGCGGGAGGACCTGCACACTCCGGCTGCCGCAGAGCGTGGTCGTGCCGGCAGAGTCGGCGGCGAGGTACTCGAACTGCTTGCGCCCGCAGCATGGACAGGCAGGGTCCTTGGCACTGGAGAGGTCGAGGCGGCGGCGATGGTTCGTCCACAGGTCGAACTCGAGCAGAGTCGGGGCGATGAGGTCGGTCCTGCCGAGGAGCAGCTTGATCGCCTCCGCGGCCTGCACGTTCGCGATGATGCCGGTCGCGCCGGCAAGCACGCCCGCCGTGTCGCACGTGGGCGTTACGCCCGGCGCGGGGGCCGCGGGGAAGACGCAGCGGATGCACGCTGACTTCCCGGGCACGACGGTCATCTGCATGCCGCGGGTGCCGACCGCGCCGCCGTAGACGTACGGCACGCCGTGCTTGATCGCGATGTCGTTGAGCAGGTAGCGGGTCTCGAAGTTGTCGGTGCCGTCGATGAGCACGCCGGGCGGCAGACGGTCCGGCTCGCCGGTGGAGTTGAGACCGAGCAGTCGCTCTGCGTTGCCGGAGTTGAAGTCGGCGACGTGCGGAACGAGCCGGACGGCGGAGTTGATTCGTGCGAGGCGTGCGGCGGCGGCGGCGGCCTTTGGGGTTTCGTCGCGGGCATCCGCCTCGTCGTAGAGCGTCTGCCGCTGGAGGTTGGTCCACTCGACGATGTCGCGGTCGATGAGCGTGACGCGGCCGATTCCCGCACGGACGAGCAGCTCGGCGACGACCGTGCCGAGCGCGCCGCAGCCGACGATCGCGGCGTGCGAGCCGAGCAGCCGGCGCTGGCCGTCCTCGCCGATGCCCGGGAGGAGCATCTGGCGGTGGTAGCGGTGGAGGTCGGCGTGTGGCTGGGCAACAGGTTCGGGCATCCGGCGATAGTACCGGCTGAACACCGGCACATACCGCGGCGGGATGTATACTTGGATATGCGGCTCAACCGACAGATCAGCAACTGGCTTCAGGCGGTGGGCGTTCTGTACGGCTGCATAGTGATTGGCACGTTGATCATGGTCGCGTTCGAGCCGACGATCCTGAGCTTCGGATTTTTCGGCCTTTCGATCTTTCTCGCGACACGGCTGTGGACAGTTGGTTGCGAACGCGAGGCGGCGGCGTGCGCTGCCAATGCATCTCGTTCCGAGTGATCAAACCATGTCCGCTTCCCATCCATCGCATCGTTCCCCCGTTCCGCCTGAGGCGCTCGTAGGGGACTTGGTGCGCCCCGGCGATCGGCGATTCGGGATCATCTGGATCAACCCGGAGCGCATGAGTGGCGAACCATGCTTCTATGGGACACGCGTGCCCGTGAAGACACTCTTCGATTACATCGAAGGCGGCGAGACGATCGACGATTTCCTTGAGGGCTTCCCGGGCGTGACGCGGGAGCAGGCAGTCGCCGCGCTCGAACTGGCCCGCGATGGCCTGCTTACCAGGGAACGCGCAGCGTGAAGGTTCTGCTGGATCACTGCATCGATCGACGTCTCGCAAAGCACCTCTCGCCGCACGAGTGCGCAACCGCGGCCCACCTCGGATGGTCTGCGCTCCGAAACGGTCAGCTCTTGGCGACCGCAGCCAAAGCCCGGTTTCAGGCGATGGTGACCACCGACGCGAATCTGAAATACGAGCAGAACCTTGCATCGCT
>JAEYNG010000201.1 GCA_023412695.1 Planctomycetota bacterium
CCCGAGGACGCCTACTGGCTGGAGCTCAAGCTGGTCGGGCAGTTCACCTATTCCGCGGGGATCGCCGGGCCGAATGCGACGTACACATCGGAGCTTCTCCGCGGGCCGGCGGCGGACGTGAAGAAGCTCTCATCGGACGGACGGATCGTGCACGCCGCGGCGGTGGTGCTGCTGTTCACGCACGACGAGCGGACGGCCGAGCACGACCTCGGGCAGGCGATGCACCGTTGCCTCGACCGCGACCTGCCGATCGGCTCGCCGATCCGACGGACCATCCCGATCGTCGATCGGATCGGCAATCATTTCCTGACGGTGACGCTCGTGCCTGTCCGGCCGAAGCGGTGAGCCGGGCCTGTCGCGGCCCAAACCGCCCTATCCTCTTCGCCAATGAGCAAGAACATCAAGCCGCACCCGCTGGAGAAGGAAACGCACGAGATCCTGCCGACACGATCGGCGACGGACCCGGCGGTGACGCGCGCGTTCGCCGTCGAGGTGGCACGCTCGCTCGCGGACAGCAAGTGCACCGACATCGTGCTGCTGGACGTTCAGCAGATCTCGCAGGTGTCGGACTTCATCGTCATCGCGTCGGGCACATCCGACCGGCAGATGCGGGCGGCGGGGCAGCACGTCTCCGAGCTCGCCGAGCAGCAGCGGTTCCCGGTGTACCGCAAGAGCACCGACGATCGGACAACGTGGATCGTGATCGACTGCGTGGACTGCGTCGTGCACATCTTCGAGCCGAACACCCGGGCACAGTATGATCTCGAGATGCTCTGGGGCGATGCGCCGCACGTCGAGTGGACGCGGCCGGGGGAGAAGCGTCGCGGCCTCGCCGACGCGGAGTAAGCCGTGGCCGCCGCGAAGGGCAAACAGCCCCCCCACTCCCCCACCGCTCACCTGTCCTCTGCCCGAGGCACACTGCCCGAGGGGACACGCACGGTCGCGGCGACGGGGTATCGCGTGGCCGTCGGGGCGGGGCTGCTGGCGGCCTGCGGGGCGCACGTGCGGGAGGCGACGCGCGGCGCTTCGCGTGGGTTGATTGTTCACGATGACAATCTGCCGCGGACGCTGGTCGAGAGCGTCATCGCGTCGCTCGAGTCGGCCGGGATTGCGGCGGGGCTGTGCCCGGTCCGGGCGACGGAAGAAGACAAGTCGCTCGCGACGCTGGAGACGATCTATTCCGCGGCGGTGGCGTTCAAGCTCGAACGCGACGAGTGCTTAATCGCGCTTGGGGGCGGGGTTGTCGGCGATGTCGCGGGCTTCGCGGCGGCGACGTATCGACGCGGCGTGCCGCTGGTGCAGATGCCGACAACGCTGCTGGCGATGGTGGATGCATCAGTCGGTGGGAAAACGGCGGTCAACATCCGTCAGGCGGACTGCGGATCTTCTGGCCCGCTGAAGAAGAACATGGTGGGCGCGTTCCACATGCCCGCGCTGGTCTTGTGCGACGTGCGGTCGCTCCAGAGCCTGTCCGATCGCGAGCTGCGGTCGGGGCTGGCGGAGTGCATCAAGCACGGGCTGATCGGCGCAGACTTTGGCGACCCGACGCTGCTTGCGTTTGCGAAGCAGCACATGGCCGCGCTGGCCGCGCGCGACGAGGCGAAGCTTGTGGCGTTCATCGCGCGGAACGTCGCGGTGAAGGCGGATTGTGTCGCGAAGGACCCGCACGAGCGCGGGAGCGATCAGCCGCACGGCGGGCGGATGGCGCTCAACTGCGGGCACACGGTGGCGCACGCGATCGAGACGCTGCCGGGCTTGTCGCATGGCGCAGATATGAGCGGGCTGACACACGGCGAGGCGGTGGGGCTGGGACTGATTGCCGAGTGCGCACTCTCGGCGGCGATGGGGCTGAACGCTCCGGATGCGGTCGAGGAACTGCGCTCGCTGTTGAACAGCGCTGGGTTGCCGGACCGGGTTCGCGGGTTGCCGCCGGCAGAGGCGATTGCCGACGCGATGCTCGACGACAAGAAGGTCGCGGGCGGGAAGCTGCGGATGGCGCTGCCCGCGGCGGACCGGCGTGCGCGGCTGGTAGTAAACCCGTCGCGGGAGTTGCTGCTTGGCGCGATCGAGACGATCCGTGAGCGCTGAGTTCAGACCTTTTCTGACGTCGTTTCGGCGGGGTTGAGAGCCGCGGGCTTGGGCTCGACGGGGATGGCGGGGGCCTTGGGCAGCAGGCCGGGCTGGTCGGACCGGCGATGCTTGACGACGACGCGCCAGGCCCAGACAAGCACCATGAGCAGGGTGCCGAAGTACGTCGAGATGACGAAGACGTCGGGCAGGAAGTTCACCCATTCGAGCAACGCGAGGAAGAGCGCGGCGTGCAGGAGCAGGACGGGCGGGATCGTCCACGGGCTTGACCGCTTGGCGAGCGACTCGGTCGTGTTGGCCATGACGTGGGCCTGGCGCCGCATCTTCGCCACCAGCCGCCTGGCCCAGACGAACTCGGTCGCGAGGATGACCAGCCCGGCGATCATGATGGGGATGCCGCCCGGGCCGGGGATGGGGGCGAGGGCGATGCCCAGGAGGATGACGAACGAGCCGACGATGAGAATGAGAACGCGTTTGAGGTTGCGCCGGGTAAGCTCGATGGCCTCGGCCATGTCCTGCATGGGCGAGCGGCGGCGCTTGCGCTCGGCCGCGGAGGCGAAGAGCGAGGCAACGACGCCGAGCGCGAGCATGCCGACGATGATCGCGAGGGAGATCTGTGTGGGGACGTGGAGCTTGTGGTCGGGGGCCCAGCTGACGAGCCAGCCCCAGCCCTCGGGGAGCTTGCCGGACAGGGCGTGCAGGTGGTG
>JAEYNG010000216.1 GCA_023412695.1 Planctomycetota bacterium
GACCTTGGGCGCGCCGGTGATCGAGCCGGGCGGGAAGGCGGCGCGGAGCAGGTCGTTGAGGCCGAGGTCCTTGCGGAGCGTGCCGCTGACGGTGGCGACGCCCTGCAGCACGCCGCCGGAAGTGCCGTTGCGGTGCGGCGTGGGCGGCGCGCCGTGGGACTCGATCTCGCGCGGCGCATCGACGCGGATGGAGCCGAAGTCGCAGACCCGCCCGAGGTCGTTGCGCATGAGGTCCACGATCATGTTGAGCTCGGCGGCGTCTTTCTCGCTGCTCAGCAGCGCAGCCGCGCCGTGCTCGCCGGCGCGGGTGCCCTTCATCGGGCGGGTGATGATGCGCCGGGTGGCGGGGTCGTAGTCGAGGAAGAGCTCGGGCGATGCGCTGGCGACGACGCCCGCGGGCGTATCGAGGTACGCGCCGTACCAGGGCGCGGCGGACTCGGCGAGCGCGGCGAAGAGCGCACGCGGCGAGCCGTGCATCATGCCGGCGAGGTGGTGTGTGAGGTTCACCTGGAAGACGTCGCCGGCGCGGATGTACTCGACCGCGCGGGCGACCGCGGCGATGTACGCCTCGCGCCCAAGTTGGCTGCGAAGAGGGCCGTCGAATCGCGGCGGTTCGGGCGGCGCGGCCGCCGCGAGATCATCGAGCGGCGGGAGCTCCGCGGCGTCGCCAACGGTCCACCAATGGTTGGTTTGGGCGTCGTGGACGTATGCACTCTCGACGCGGGCCCACTCGGCGGTGGCGAGGGCGCGGCGGGTGCTCCGGCGGCGCGCGGCGGGCTCGAGCATCTGGCCGAGCTCGTATGGCAGGATGCCGATCCATCCCCCTTGAAACGGGAGAGCGGCGTTCGCAGCCCTTCGCGGCGTGCGGCCCTTGGGGACGAGGTTGGGCGGGGCGATGTACTCCCAATGTCGGGGGGTGGCGAGGACGCTCCAGCGTGCGCGGCCGGCAGAACCGGCATCAACACCCGAAACAAGGCCCACAAGGGGGCGATGGCGCGGCCACGCGCGGACGGCCTGCATTGGGGTTACCCGCAGGGTGAGGGGCGTTGGCGTGATCGCGCGGGGCACGTTGCATGGTAACGGCGAGGGGGACGAGTTCGCGTGCGCGTCGCGAGAAGTTGGCGCGGCCGCGGCGGGCGATTCGTCAATACCCCCCAGACCATCTATGCTTTTGGCCTTGCTTTCGCCCCGGCGGAACGCGTGCCGGCGCGAGATCGCAGACGCGAAACACCATCATTGCCGGGCCCACTTATTTTGGGAGGGCTGCCCGGCCGGAGAGGCTCACAGAACATGGCCGCACGATCCAGCAAGTCTGCCCGCACGCACGCCGCGGGGGCGGTTTCGAAGAAGGCTGTCCGTCGCATCGCCCAGACGAAGACGCCGAAGGCGTCGTCGAACGGGTCGGCGAACGGCTCGCTCGGCGGGAAGCCGGGCAAGCACGTGTACTACTTCGGCAAGGGGAAGACCGAGGGCAACGCGAAGATGAAGCAGTTGCTCGGCGGCAAGGGGGCGAACCTTGCGGACATGACGAGCATCGGGCTGCCGGTGCCGCCGGGGTTCACGATCACGACGGACACGTGCGCGCTGTATTACAAGGCCGGGAAGCGGATTCCGCACGGCCTGATGAACGAGGTGCAGGCGAACGTCAGCAAGCTCGAGAAGGAGACGGGGAAGAAGTTCGGCGATCCGGGCAACCCGCTGCTGGTGAGCGTGCGGTCGGGCGCGGCGGCGTCGATGCCCGGCATGATGGACACGATCCTGAACCTGGGCCTGACCGACGCCGCGGCGGAGGGGCTGGCGAAGGCGACGGGCAACCGCCGCTTCGCGTACGACGCGTACCGCCGGCTGATCAACATGTTCGGCGACGTGGTGATGGGCGTGGATCACCACCACTTCGAAGAGGCGTTCGACCGCGTCAAGGCGAAGTACAAGGTCGAGCTCGACACCGACGTCCCGGCGGAGGGGATCGTCGAGCTGTGCGACTTGTACAAGCAGGTGTACCGCAAGTGGGTCGGGGAGGACTTCCCGCAGAACCCGTTCAAGCAGCTCGAGCTGGCGATCGAGGCGGTGTTCAAGAGCTGGAACGCGGACCGGGCGGTCGCGTATCGCCGGCTGGCGAACATCGCCGGGCTCAACGGCACCGCGGTGAACGTGCAGGCGATGGTGTTCGGCAACATGGGCGATGACTCGGGCACGGGTGTGGCCTTCACGCGCAACCCGAGCACGGGCGAGAACTACTTCTACGGCGAGTTCCTCATCAACGCGCAGGGGGAGGACGTCGTCGCGGGCATCCGCACGCCCAAGCCGGTGAGCGAGATGACCAAGTGGAACAAGAAGGTCTACGACCAGCTCATCAAGATCAAGGGCACGCTCGAGAAGCACTACCGCGAGATGCAGGACATCGAGTTCACGATCGAGCGCGGCGTGCTGTACATGCTGCAGACGCGCACCGGCAAGCGGACGGGCTTCGCCGCGGTGAAGATTGCCTGCGACATGGTGGGCGAGCGGCTCATCGACGAGAAGACCGCGCTGCTGCGCATCCCCGCGGGGGACCTGACGCAGCTTTTGCTGCCGAGCTTTGACCCGGTGGCGAAGAAGGTGGCGCGGGTGCTGACCCGCGGCCTGCCGGCCTCGCCGGGCGCGGCGGTGGGCAAGCCCGCGTTCACGGCCGAGGAGGCCGTCCGCCGGGCGCGCAACGGCGAGAAGGTGCTCTTGGTCCGCAAGGAGACGAGCCCCGAGGACGTCGAGGGCATGCACCTGGCGGCGGGCATCCTGACGAGCACCGGCGGCATGACCAGCCACGCGGCGGTCGTGGCGCGCGGCTGGGGTAAGTGCTGCGTCGCGGGCGCGGGCGAGATCCACATCGACGCCAACGCCGGGACGTTCACCGTCGCCGGCCGCCACTTCACGCGCGAGGACGTGATCAGCATCGACGGCTCGACGGGCGAGGTGATCCAGGGCGCGCTCTCGACGGTCGAGGCGAAGCTGTCGGGCGACTTCGCGAAGGTGATGCGCTGGGCCGACAAGTACCGCACGATCGGCGTGCGCACCAACGCGGACACGCCTGCGGACGCGAAGCGGGCGCGGGAGTTCGGCGCGGTGGGCATCGGCCTGACGCGCACGGAGCACATGTTCTTCGAGGGCAACCGCATCAAGAGCATGCGGAAGATGATCCTCGCGGAGACGACCGAAGCGCGGGTGAAGGCGCTCGACGAGCTGCTGCCCTACCAGCGGGACGACTTCGTCGGGATCTTCACGGCGATGAAGGGCTACCCGGTCACGATCCGGCTGATCGACCCGCCGCTGCACGAGTTCCTGCCGCACGACGAGAAGAACCAGAAGGAGATGGCCGACGCGCTGGGCATCTCGCTCGAGAAGGTCCGCCAGCGGGTGAGCCGGCTCCACGAGGCGAACCCGATGCTCGGGCACCGCGGGTGCCGGCTGTGCGTGACGTACCCGGAGATCCTGCGGATGCAGGTGCGGGCGATCGTCGAGGCGACGATCGACTGCCTGCGGTCGAAGATCCGCGCGCTGCCGGAGATCATGATCCCGCTCGTCGGCACGAAGAAAGAGCTTGCGGTGCTGCGTGCGGAGGTCGAGCAGGTGATCGCGCAGGTGAAGCAGGAGCAGGACTTCAAGCCGCGGCTGGATATCAAGATCGGCACGATGATCGAGATCCCGCGTGCGGCGCTCACCGCCGACGAGATCGCGACGGCGGCGGACTTCTTCAGCTTCGGGACCAACGACCTGACGCAGATGACGTTCGGCTTCTCGCGCGACGACATCAACAGCTTCCTGCCCGACTACCTGCAGCGCGAGCTGCTGCCGGTCGATCCGTTCCAGACGCTCGACCAGGACGGCGTGGGACAGCTCGTGCGGATGGGCATCGAGAAGGGCCGCGCGACGAGCCCGGAGCTGAAGATCGGCATCTGCGGCGAGCACGGCGGCGACCCGGCGAGCGTGCACTTCTTCCATCGCGTGGGCATGGACTACGTGTCGTGCTCGCCGTTCCGCGTGCCGATCGCACGGCTCGCGGCGGCGCAGGCGGCGATCATGGACAAGCAGTGAGTAGCCCGACTCGACAAGAAGCCCGACCGTGAGGGAGGGCGTGTGCAGCGCCGCCGCATATCTGCAAACTCAAGGGCCCTGGCGCGAGCCGGGGCCCTTTTTTCATTGGTGAACTTCGTGCGGGTCTGTTACGAACGTCTGCGTATGCGGGGGTGCCAGAGTAGTCCCGCCAGCAGCGCGGAGGTTCCTGGGGCCGGGACGCTCGACGCGATGCGGAACCCAAGATCGAATGGGGAAAAACTCGGGAAGTCAGAGGAGAACTGTGTGAGCGCGTCGCGCGCAAGCGGCCCAAAGGCGCGAGCGCTGCCATCAACAAACCGAGTGGGCGGCAGGCCCGGCCCGGTCAGGATGCTCTCGGTCCACTCTGCGCTCCCGCCCGCAACATCGAACAAGCCCCACGGGCTTGTGACTTCCGCATATGCGCCGAGGGGAACAAGGTCGGGGTTGTAGCCGGGGAACGACATCCACCACCCAGCGTTGGCCTGCGCGAGTTGGCCGTTCACCTCGACGCCCGGCGGGCCGTACACCAGCGGCGTGTCGGTGCCGTTGGGATAGAGCCACCAGCCGCCCTGTTCTTCGCCGTAGCGGTGCGGGTCATAATGCGCGGCCTTGAGCCACTCGTCCCACGTCGGGATCCAGTACCGCGCTCCGGGATGGTGCGCCGCCTGATCGGTGAAGATGTTGCCGAAGTAGCCGAAGGTGCTGACGCTGTACGCGCCGTCGAGGAACGCCTCACGAGCGCTGCTCTTGTTGTTGTGGAGCCAGTTGCAATAGATCGCGGCCATGCGCCAACTGATGTTGCCCACCGGCAGCATCTCGTTGCCCGCGGGCACCTGCCAGCGCAGACCGCCGGGAGTGTTAGGTGTTACCGGCACGCCGCCCCAGAACGACGGCGGGGCGAGGTGCGGGATGCGGTCGGCGACGGGGCGGTCATAGGCGGCGTTGAAGAACTCGACCCACTGCGCTGTCGTGACTTCGAAGCGGCCGATGTGGTACTCGTAGTTGACGCCGCCGCGGCCGGAGGTGCGGTCATCGGGCGTGCCGGTGCCCGGCCATGGGGTGTTGCCGGCGTGGGTGATGCGGACAAAGTCGATGCCGGAGAGCGGGTCGATGTCGGCGAGGGCGGTGGTGGTTGCCGCGAGGAGCGCGGCGGTGGTGAGGGTGAGGATCGCGCTTGTCTTCACGGTTTTCGGTGACGGCGCGACCCGTCGCTTGCGAACCTTTTGCGCTAGGCGCGTGTTTGCACGCCCAGAAGCCTATTTGCGCGGGTATCAATGAGCTGCCATGCTGTCTCTTGCAGCAAAGGAGATCAGCATGGCAGCTCGAACACTCTGGAGTGAACTCTACCGGCTTGTCCGTCGCGTCGCAGATGAGCGTCCCAGGGGCGGGCGGCGCTTCGCGGACTGGGTCATTGTCCTGACCTTTCTCTGGGCGGCGTTCAACAACAAGCCCGTGTCATGGGCGGTGCAGCGGGGCAACTGGCCGGGGTGGTCGCTGCGATGGATCCCGCGTCTGCCGTCGAACACCACGATGTGTCGCAGGCTCAGGAGCGGCCCGGTGACGGAGTTCCTCGCCATGGTCCTCGACGCGGCGCAGGCCGAGTTGCCGCGGTCGCTCGTCCGCTTCATCGATGGCAAGCCCCTGCCCATCGGCGGCGGTTCAAAGGACCGACAGGCCGGCTACGGCCGCGCCGTGGGTGGGAAGGCGATGGGTTACAAGTTGCACGCGTTGGTGCACCAGGGCGGGCGGGTTGAGTGTTATCGCATCGCTCCCATGAATGTGCCCGAGCAGCGCATGGCCCAGCGGCTGCTGCGGGACTCCGCCGCCGGGCCGGGGTACGACCTGGCCGATGGCAACTACGACTCGGCCCAGCTCTTTGCCCTGGCGGGGCTCGGGGGAACGCAGTTAATCACCGAGCGCCGACATCCCCGGGCGGGCCTTGGCCATCGCCGACAGCGACCGGCGCGGCTGCGGAGCCTGGCCTTGACAGAAGGAGGCTCTCGGTTCGGCCGCGATCTGCTCGATGCCCGAGACCAGATCGAACGCTACTTCGGCAACCTCTCCAGCTTCGACGCCGGCCTCGGTCCTCTGCCTGCCTGGGTCAGGACACACCGGCGCGTGCACCGCTGGGTCACCGCCAAACTCACCATCAACGCCACCCGGATCTGTCAACTCCGCCGACGCGTCGCGGCCTAACGCAAAATGTTGTCGCGCTCCGGGCTCTGAGAGGCTTTAACCCGCGGGGCTGGTCCGATAGTTGTACAGGCGAGGTGACCCACGGGCAGGCTCCGGTCTCTGCCCTCTTCTCCGGAGAGCAGGGTATCACCCGCTTCGCGTTGCACAAGGGAAAGTTCCCGGAGAGGTGTCGGGCGCCAAGGCGCCGCGGGGAAGGGCGCGAGTTCACCTGCCGAACACCGAGATGCAGTCGATCGCCTTGTCCTCGCGCCAATCGATGACCTGCTGGGACTCGACCTCAAGCCCCGCGTCGCGGCAGTAGGCCGCGAAGAGTTCGGCGGTCATGGTGCTGCGCCAGTGCGGGGTGTCGGTCCAGTTGCGGTTCGGGTCGGGGCAGTGCGCGCCGTAGTTGGAGTGGTGGACGAAGCCGCGGCCACCGGGCGCGAGGACGCGGGCGAACTCGTGGATGTAGCGCTCCATCAACTCGCGGTGGAAGTGGACCATCGAGTCCCACGAGTAGATGAACGTGACGGAGGCGTCGGGGATTTCGCGGAACGATGCGCCGTCGCCCAGGACGAAACGAATGCGCGGCGAGCCGTCGGCGCGGCGGGCGCGGGGATCGTTCGCGAAGCGGGCGGCGCAGGCGTCGAGGCAGTGCCGGTTGACGTCAACGAGCGTGAGGTCGCCATCGGCGGCGGCGACGAAGTCGAGGAGCTTCTGGGTGTTGCGGCCGTGGCCGCAGGCGAGCTCGAGCGTGCGCGAAAAATCGAAGCCGCGATGCGCGACGACGGGCTCGATGAGGTTGGCCCATTGCGCGGGGAAGAGGCTTTCGGCGCGCTGGAAGTAGGGCGTGACGGCGTGCTTGTCGCGCGTCTGGGCGACATGCGCGGCGATGGGATCGGAGGCGGCGGGAGCGCGGGGCGTCATCGGTGGAGGTTATGCGTAGAACGAGAAAGGCCCGGCGCTTGGGCCGGGCCTCTCGGGAAACGTGGTGCGTTGGTGTCACTGACCGGAGATTATCGCCGCGCTCACTTCGCGGCGGCGGTGATGGCCTCTTCGAGCTTGTCCTTGCCGGGCCAGCCCTGGAAGAACGCCGCGACGTTGCCGTCGGTGTCGATCACGTAGTAGCTGGGGAAGCCGATGACCTTGTACTCGGCGACGGCGGCGTCGGCCTTGGGGACGAGGGTGTAGGAGAGGTTGTTGCTCTGGAAGTAGGACTTGGCGGCCATGTCATCGGACTCGCGGCAGGCGAGGCCGACAAACTTGACGTTCTTGTGCTGATCGGCGAGGGCCTGCATGTCCGCCGCGTGCTCGGTGGACTTCTTGAACATCGTGCCGAAGAACTCGAGGACGACGGGGGAGCCCTTCATGGATGCAAGGGTGAGGTCCTTGCCGTCGGCGGTCTTGAGGGAGAAGGCCGGGGCGGTCGCGCCGACGGGGACGCCGAGCTCGACCGCGGGCGGGGGAACCGCGTTCGCCGGCGCGGCGGCCTGGGGGACCCTCTCGTCGAGCTTGAAACCCTCGGGGAGCGGGAGATCGAAGTCCTTGGCGGAGAGCTTGGCGTCAGTCTTGACGTCCCAGGCCTCGAAGATCCAGGAGACCTTCTGCTCGCCGTCGCCCTGGGCGAGCTCCATGCGGCGAGGGAGGCGATCGACCTGCGAGAGGGCCCAGATGCGGGCGCGGCCGCCTTCCTTGGGGCTGGCGGTGATGATCTCGCAGACCTCGTTGTTCACCTGCTCGATGCCGGTCTTCTCGAGCTTGTCGGAGGTGAGCTCCTTGGCGTAGGGCGAGGGCTGGAGGAACTCCTGGAGCAGGAGCTGATCGACGTAGGTCATCTCCTGCTTGGTCTCGCGGTCGTTGACCGGGCGGACGAAGAGGGTGTTCTTGGTGTGGTCGATCCAGCGGACGACGGTGCCGTCGCCGACGACCTCGATCTTCTTGTCGGCTCCGCCGGGCTGCTTGGCCGTGCCGCGGACGCGGAACATGGCGTGCTGCGCGCCCTTGGGGCGGTAGATCCAGACCTCGCCCTCGCAGTCGATGAGGCCCTTGAACGCGCCGGTGACGTGGCGCTTGGACTTGAACTGGAGGGCCTCGACGCCGCGGAGGACGGCGGTGGACTCGTTGAGGCTGGCCTTGGCGTCTTCGGACTGCTGAGCGGCCGCGGGCGCGACGAACGCGGCGGTCGCCGCCAAGCTGCTGACAAGCATCCACATCATCCGCTTCATATTCGGGCTCTCCTGGGCGGACCGGACGTCCGCACGGACTTTGTTTGGGTTCTCGAGGCGCAAAGAACCGGGGCCAATGGTACCCATGGTGTTTGCGGACGATGCCGGTGCGCTCGGCGCAAACCTCCGGGTCTTCGCAGTTTGATCGGCGCGGGGCGGCGGCGGCTTGGCGCGAAGGACTGCACGGTTCAACGCCTGCGCCGGAAGTGCAGCGTCCTCACCGTTATCAGGGAGAGGATTGGCTCACTTGCCGAAGAGGCGCGAGTCGCGGCCGATGAGCGTCGCCAAAGCCGCGCCCGGGTCGGGCGCACGCATGAGCGTCTCGCCGACGAGCACGATGCGGACGCCCTCGTGCCGGAGCTTTACAACGTCCTCGGGTGTGCGGATGCCGGACTCGCTGACAAGGACGTTGGTGTTCTCGACGAGGTCCACCAGCCGCAGGGTGTGGTTGATGTCCACGGTCTGGGTGTCGAGGTCGCGGTTGTTGATCCCGACGAGCATGTAGGAGGGGTGCGGGAATCCGACGTGCGGGCGGATCCGCAGCAGGTTCTCCATGCTGTGGACCTCGATGAGGGTGGTCAGGCCCAGCCGCTGCGCCAGGATCTGCATGTCGAGCAGGTCGGAGAGGCTCAGGCACTCGGCGATGAACAGCACGGCGTCCGCGCCCGCGGCACGGCTCTCCCAGAGCTGCCAGGGGTCGACAATGAAGTCCTTGCGGAGAACGGGGAGGGGCACGGCCTCCTTGATGCGCTCGATGTAGGCGAGCCGGCCGGCGAAATACTTCTCGTCGGTGAGGCAGGAGATGGCCGCGGCCCCGTTGGCGTGGTACTTGCGAGCGATAGCGGCCGGGTCGAACGCATCGTCCTGATACTCGGGGCGGAGCCAGCCGGCGGAGGGGCTCTTGCGCTTGATCTCGGCAATGACGGCGGTGTGGAAGGCGTCGGCGGCGTGGGTGACTGCGGCGAAGAAGTTGCGGGGCGGGTCCTGCTGGGCGACGAGGGACTCGAGCTCGGCAAAGGGCGTCGCCGCCTTGCGGCGTTCGACTTCCTCACGCTTGTGGGCCACGATCTCCGCGAGAACGCCGGTCATGCAAGGATTATCGGTGGGCGGAGCGGCCCGGGACAGGGGCGGCGGACACAAACAGCGGCGGGTGCGGGGGATGTGCGGGCGGCGCGGCGGGGCCGGACTTATCCTGCTTTCGGAGCCGCGCCGCCGATGCCTGATCTTCATGAACTGTTCGTGATGGTTGTTCTGCTGGCCGCGGCCGCGTGCAGCGCGGTGTGGCTGTGGCGGCGCGACGTCTTCCGGCCCGGCTCGCTGGATCGGCGGTGTGCGTTGGGTCAGCTCCGGAACCCGGCGACGGTCGGGCCGGGTGTGTGGCTGGCGGGGGCGGTGGGCGTGTTCCTCGCGGCCGCGCTGGCGGGCGGCGGGATGGCCGCGATGCTCGGGGTGACAAGCGCTGAGCAGGCGTCGCGGGAGATCGAGGTCGGCGCGGTGATCGACGTCGCGACGTACTGCGTCGCGGCGGTGGTCGCGGTGATCTGCATCGCGCTCATGCGGCAGACGGCGCGTGTGGCGGGCGCGTCGCCGCGGGACCTGGGGCTGGCGATGGCGAGGAAGGATGCGCTGGCGGGGCTGGGGGGGCTGCTGCTGGTGCTGCCGCTGTGCGCGGCGGCGGGGATCGTGAGCAGCCAGGTGGCGCGGCTGCTGGACCAGCAGCCCGCCCCGGTCGCGCCCCCCGCGCTGCGTGAGATCGTGGGCAACCGGGCGAGCTGGGGGGCGTGGATGCGCGCGGGGATGGCGATCCTCGGTGCGCCGGCGATGGAGGAGCTCATCTACCGCGTGTTCGTGCAGTCGGCGATCATCAGCGGGCTGGCACGCATCCGCTGGGGCCGGACGCACCACGGGGACCGGCCCGCGGCGAACGGCATGGACATTTGCTGGGGGATCGTGCTGACATCGGTGATCTTCCTCCTGCCGCACTCGGCGGCGGTGGGCGGGCCGGTGAGCTGGCACGCGCTCCCGTCGCTCGCGGTGCTGAGCGTCGCGCTGGGCGTGATCTATGAGCGGACGCGGTCGCCGCTGGCGCCGATCGTGATGCACGCGGGGTTTAATGCGGTGAACGTCGCGCTGGCGGTGCTGACGGCCGGGGCCGCGCGCTGATAGGCTACGGGCATGAAGAACGGTCGAGCGTCAAGGGTTTCTGCGTGGTGGGCGGCGGCGGTCGTCGGCGCGGCGGCACTGGGCGGGTGCGAGACGGCGTCGGCCCCGCGGCTGGAGCACGCGGCGGCGAGCGTGACGGACCGCACGGGCGAGGGGGTCGCGCTGTCATTTGCCATCGACGCGTACAACGACAACGACATTGCGCTGCCGCTGCGGGACGTGACCTACACCCTGACGCTCGACGGCGAGGAAGTGTTCAGCGGGACACGCTCGGCGGAGGCGACGCTGCGGCGGAGGGGCGTGCAGCAGATCCGGCTGCCCGCGGTGATCGCGCTGCGGCCGGGCGAGGCTACGCCCGAGGGCGTGAAGGAGTTCCGCCTGCACGGGAAGCTGACGTATGTCACGCCCGGCCGGCTGGCGGAGCTGCTGTTCGACACGGGCGTGCGTGTGCCGAGCGTGGGGTTCGAGACCGAGGGGCTGGTGGACCTTGGCACGGCCGCGCCCGCGGCGGTCAGTCAGGCCACACCCGCCCCGCGATGAACTCGACGCTGTTGCCCGCGGGGTCACGGACGTAGATCGACCGTCCGCCGAGGGGCCAGGTGACATCCATCTCGATCTGCACGGCGTGTCCTGCGAGGTGCGTCCGCCATGCATCGAGCGAATCGACCGGCACGCTGAAGCCGACGTGGCCCGCGCCGGTGGCCCCGTGCATCGGCACGCCCGCGCCGGGGAGGACGGTCTTGGAGGGGTCAAAGACGAGCAGAACGCTGTGCTCGGTGACGCGGAACGCGAGCCCGCGGCCGTGCATCTCGCTCACTGGCCGCAGGCCGACAACGTCGCGATAGAACACAATCGCGGCGTCGAGATCGGTGGAATACAGCACGGTTTCGTGGATGTGCATCACGGAAGGCATATGGCGAGTGTACGGGTGGGCCCGCGGCGAATACCATGGGCCCGGAGCATCCACGACGATGAGTGAAGCCGCGGCACCCGCCATCCCCCCCACTCCCGCCACCGCGAGCGCGCACCTGCTGCGCGAGCCGGTGAAGGTCGAGGCGGCGGGCGTCAAACCCGCGACGCCGAAGCGCAACCCCTACATGCCGTGGCGCTCGACACTCCTGACGCCGCAGCGGGTCAAGGAACTTTCGAAACTCCGGCCGTGGCGGGTGGTGGCGGACACGCTGCTGTGCTGGGCGGTGATCGCGCTGGCGTGGGCGGCGGTCGCCGTGTGGGGGCCGGGGGCGAGCGGCTGGGGGGCGGCGTGGTGGGTCGTGCTGCTGGCGATCCCGGTGATCGGCACCCGCTACTACGGGCTGTTCATCCTCGGGCACGACGGGATGCACCGGCGGCTGTTCGAGAGCCGCAAGCTCAACGACTGGTGGACGGACCTCTTCATGCTCGCGCCGATCGGCATGGTGAACCACGTGAACGATCGCAACCACCTCGCGCACCACCGCTACCTCGCGACCGACCGCGACCCCGACCTGCACAAGCACGCGTGCTTCAACAAGACCAACCGCTCGGAGTATCTCGCGTTCCTCACGGGGCTCGCGAGCGTGATCGAGGTCGCGAAGAACCTGTTCTGGCGGTGGAGCCACGAGCCGATCGAAGATGAGCACGAGCCCACCGTCGAGACGGCGAAGGACCCGCACACGATGCGCGACCTGCTGGTAATCGGCGCGTGGCAGCTCGGGCTGCTCGTCGGGCTGACGTACGTCGCGGCGGGGCTGCCGCGGGTGGCCTCGATCGCGGACGTGTGGAGCTTGATCCGTGCCGGGTGGTGGGGCTACCCGTTGCTGTGGCTGCTGCCCGTGTACGCGTTCGCGTACCTGCCGAACCTCGTGCGGGCGTTCCTCGAGCACGCGCACGCCGAAGACGACGACAAGGCGGACGAGCACCGGCTGATCACGTTCCTGTCGAACCCGGTCGAGCGGCTGTTCATGTCACCGATGAACATGAACTACCACGTCGTGCACCACCTGTGGCCGAGCATCCCGTATTACAACCTGCCGCGGGCGGATCGGGAGATCCGCGTGAAACCGGAGGCCGAGGGGCTGACCTGGCGCGGGAGCTACGCGCGGTCGCTGCTGGCGTACTGGTTCGCGCTGCCGATCGAGGAGTGCCGGATGTCGCGCCAGCGGAAGCGGCACGAGCGTTCAGCGGCCTGACGTCGCGGCGGGCTCCGGCTCGCGTTGCACCCACAAGCCGGGCGTGATCCACAGCGGCGCGTGCGTTGCGCCGCGGGTCTTCGATCCCTGGACGCGCACGATGAGTGTGAGCGGTTCTGACGACGCAGGCACTGCGAGCTCCAGCGGCGCCCATCGCGTTTCGCGCTCGGCCAGCTCGCGCGTGAACTCGATCTGTGTCGAAGCGATCGGTGCTTGAGTCTCGCCGCCCGCGAATACCTCGACGTGCAGCGTCACCGGGCCTGCACCCGCGAAACGTATGTAGTCCTCGGGCGGGGTCGTGAGCCGGAAGACCAGTCGGCGCTCGTGATCCGCCGGCGGAACAGCCGTGCACATCGCGGCGACGGAGGCGTTCTGATAGGTCGGGTGGAGCCAGACGCCCTCGCGCTTTGTGCCGCGAGAGGTGAGCGGCTTCATCTGCACCGCCTCGCGGGGCGTGTGTGCCGGGGGGTCGCACCAGGACCAGCCCTCGACAAACGCCGGCGGCGGATCCGCGGCGTCGCGCACGCTGAACGTCGCCGCGTGGCCGCGGGCAGCGCCGGAGCGGACCGCCGCGCGAACGATCGGCGGCGTGAATGTCTCGACGCGCTCGTCCGGCCGTTCAACATTCAGTTGGCGCACGAGACGCACGCGTCCATCGTCCTCGACAACGAACGGCACCGCGCGGCTCCAGGCGATGACCTCCTTGCCGCCGGGGGAGACCGCGCGGCCGTCAAGCTTCACGGCGAACCGCAATCCCTCGGCGTTGAACAGGTCGTAGGGGTACGTCGCGTAAGGGTTGATCGACGCGGCGAGCACGTCTCGCCGGCGTGTCGCCTGCTGCATGAGCGCGGTGGCGGACCATGTCGTCGCGAACGCCGCTGGACGCAGACGGTCGAACATGGGCAGACCCGAGGAGGTGGGTCCGGCGTCCAGCTTGAGCGGGACATACACCGTGTTCGGCGGCGGGTTTGGCACAAGCTCGGCGAGCTGCGCGGCGATGTGCTCGTCGCGCTTCGCGCGGCCGTGGCACCACGCCTGGATGCCTACGCACACCACGACACCCGCGAGCACGCCCGCCCCGGCCGCGAGCGCAAGAAGCGCCGATGCGGCGCGACGAACTGTGTGCAAGCGACCTGACGCAGGCACACAACCGAGCAATGCGTCAACCGCGTGCGCGACGATCAGGCAGAGCCCGACGAGCGGGAAGTACAGCGTCCGCGCCTCGACGTTCTGCCGGGCCATCAGCGCGATCGGCACGAACGCGCCGCAGAACAGCACGGAGCCCGCGGCCAACCAGCACACGCGCGACAGCACAAGCCGCGGACGCGCGGGGCGGGCCGGGCCGTCCTGCGCGGGCGACTCCTCGCCCCACCACGCCCATGCCCAGGCGATAACGAGCAGCGCGAGCATGGCCAACACCGCGATGCCGACGGGCGTCGCGAGCGCATCGAGCCCCGCCTGCCACGCGCCGGTAGTTACCTGCCGTATGCGCGGCCCCTCGAGCTGCCACCGCGCGGAGCGTGCGACGTCGCCGATGCGGGCGCCGAGCCTGTCGCCGCTGACGAACGAGCCCGAGCCGCCACGGAATGTCTCCGGCGCGGTCAGCCGCAGCAGCACGATGTAGACAATGTTCATGCACCCGGCGATGAAGCAGAGCACGATCGCGCGGATCGCGGCCGGCACAAGCGTGGGCCCGCCGGTCGAGGCGAGCCACGCCGCGAGCAGCACCAGCGGCATCGCCAGGACGCCGGTCGCGGGTTGTTCATAGAAGCACGGGATCGCCAGCGCGAGCGCGCCGACGCCGAGCAGTTCCAAGAGACGCGGGCGGGACGCCCGCTTCACCAGACGCACGCACCACAGCATGAGCCCGCACCAGAGCATGGTGGCGATCGCCGCGGAGATCGAGCAGAACCAGAACGCAACCTCGAAGTTCATTGGGTGCACGAGCAGGGCGAGCGCCCCGACGGCCGCGGGCCCGCGCGACCGCGTACCTGCGCGGAGCAGCGCGTACACGCCAAGGCACGCGGCCCCGTGCATGACGGCACAGAAGACCATGAGCACACGCCAGTGCTCGCTGAAGACCGTGCCGAGCCCGAAGCACATCGCCACGTGCAGCGGCCGCCAGAAGAACGGGTAACGCACCCACGGGTTGAACGGGCTGGGCAGCTCGCCCGTCGCCGGGTCGCGCAGGCTGACGGAATAGTCGTCCGTGCCGCGGCCGACTTCCCCGCCAAACCAGAGCGTCGCGACAAACCACGCCGCGACCGGCAGGAGCGCCCACGCAAGGGCCGTCCATGACCAGCGGGTGCGGCGAGCAGGCGTCAAGTGGACCTCCGCATCGGAGGCGACGATAGGCCCAGATCGCGTTGAACAGCGTGCGCGGCGGGGCGACGCGCTATTCCTGCGCCCGGGACCGGCCGATATCCTTCTTTACACATGGCACGACGCACCAAGCCCTATGTCGGCATCGACCTCGGCGGCACGAACATGCAGATCGGTGTCGTCGCGCCCGACAACGAGATCATCGGCCGCTCGCGAAAGAAGACCCTCGCCGACAAGGGGCAGGACAGCATCGTCACGCGCATCGTCGAAGGGGTGCAGCAGGCGTGCGAGCAGGCGGGCATCTCCGTCGCGCAGCTCGGGGGACTCGGCATCGGCGCGCCGGGGGCGATCGACCCTGCGGCGGGCGTGGTGCTGGAGGCTGTGAACCTGCGCTGGGACGATGTGCCGCTGGCGAAGATCCTCCAGACCAAGCTCCGCGTCCCCGTGCTCGTCGACAACGACGTCAACGTCGCGGTCTACGGCGAATGGCAAGCCGGCGCGGCGCGCGGCGACCGCGAGCTACTCGGCGTCTGGGTCGGCACGGGGATCGGCGGCGGGCTCGTGCTCAACAACAGCCTCTACGCCGGCGGCTTCTTTACCGCCGGAGAGATCGGCCACACGATCCTCTATCCCAACGCGCCGCTCGCGCGCCGGAGCCTCGAGCAGAACTGCTCGCGCACGGCGATCGCCGACCGCCTCGCGCAGCTCATGCGGCAGAACCACAAGTCCGTCCTCATGCAGCTCTGCGAGGGAAACCTGTCGCAGATCAAGTCGAAGATGATCGCCGCGGCGTACGCGCAGGGGGACAAGCTCACGCTCGAGGTGCTCGACGAGAGCGCGCAGCTATTGGGCATCGCGATCGCCAATGTCGTGACCCTGCTGTCGATCCCCAAGGTCGTCGTCGGCGGCGGGCTCACCGAGGCGCTGGGCGAGGCATGGGTGAAGAAGATCCGCAAGGCGGTGCGCGAGACGGCGTTCCCGGACCGCGTGCAGGCGGTTCAGGTCGTGGCGAGCCAGCTTGAGGACGATGCGGGCCTGCTCGGGGCCGCGCTGCTCGCGCGCGAGAAGCTGAACGGCGGCAAGGCCTGAAACCTCTGCACCCCAAAAACGTCTCCCGCCGGGGGGCTTGCGCCACCCCGGCGAGAGAGAGTTCGGCCCCACCCAAGTTCGAATCGCCCCTGGTCACCGCCTCGATGACCACAGGCGCGTCTCGCGCGCACGAACAC
>JAEYNG010000278.1 GCA_023412695.1 Planctomycetota bacterium
GTACGTCAACTGGCTGAGCAACGGGAAGGACTCTGCGCAATGGGCGTTCGAGAGCGGCGCTTACGACACCTCGACCTTCACCCGGAACCCCGACGGCAGCTTCAACGACCAGTTAACGCACTCCCCCGGTGCAACATTCTGGCTACCGACCTTGGATGAGTGGATCAAAGGAATGCACTTTGACCCGCAGCGATACGGAGAAGGCCAAGAGGGGTATTGGTATTACCCGCACAGTAGCGATATACAGCCCATCCCCGGATATCCGGAGGATGGCGGGCAGACGCTCTCAGGGGTTCCACCCTTCATGGGACCGGACCTGCCCGTAGGTTCGTACCCCGATGTGCAGAGCCCATGGGGGTTGCTTGATGGGACCGGTGGTGCAGGCGAATGGACCGAGTTCACAACCGGCGAGCGCTCAACGCGCGCTTGGAAAGGCACCGGCAATTTTTCGGGGACCGGTCCGCTGCTTGATGGCCTCGATTTCATTCAGTTCACTGACCAGACGCACTCCCGAAGAGGAATCCGTCTGGCATCAATAGTTCCAGCTCCTACCGGTCTAGTTGTCTTCACAATTAGCTCGCTTATAGCATTTCAGTTAAGGAGAAGGAGATTATGAAGTACTTCTGCGTGGGATTCCTCGGCGTCTTGGTGCTTGCCAACTATTTAAGAGCGCAGTGTGCCCCGCCCGCGAGCAATGACAACTGCGCCTTTTCTAGGATCCACGGCGAAATCGAAGTCGCAGTCAATGATCCAGCGATGATTTCCGTCCAGATTTGTTACGATGTCTCTGAAGATCACTGGGATGTGCGGATTGAACGTACCAGCTCCCCCGTTGGCGTTGCCAATGTTACGATAATCGGACAGTTCACCACAACCAAAATCGGCGACGTGTGCATAACCAATACGGAATGCTGCCAGCACGCTGTCCTGTTGTCAATCCGCGGCCCGACCACCGGATCGCGGGTCGCGAGCGTCCGAAGTATCGTAAGCACAGGCACTGGTTCTGCGGTGACATTGCAGGGACTGCTCGCATCCGGCAATCTCGGCGAGGGGGTTAGTTCCGTGGACTATGCAGTAGACGTCGAAGATATTGCAAGCATTAGCATTCTCGGCAACATCCTTGGCGATGTACGTGCGCGAACACTGAACATCGATGCAATAGCTTGCGACAGCTTACTTGCTGACGTTCGCTGCCCAATGGGATTCATCGACACGATCGATGCCGCGACCAACATCGGCAGCGCCAGTTCGAACGTGCAACTGCGAGCGATGGACGGTATAACGAGCATTGAAGCCGACAAGATCTACGCAGATATTGACACTCGCATTGCCGGCGGATCAGGCAACCTCGGCAGCCTGCTTATTCGATCCGGATCCAGCAACCTCTTCCGCGGCAGCCTTATCACGAAATCCGTCACGGATTCCGCCAATGACGGCATTCACATATACGGCGACCTTGATGCCAACATCACGATCGAGACAAATGTCATCGACCCAATTGTGATTGACGGCGAGGTACTGTCCGGCAAGACCATCGAGGTCGTCGGTCAGATGCTGAACAACGGCACCAGCCAACTTGGCTCGCTGAGCCTCGGCGAACTCTCGGGCACCGTGAAGTTCACTCGCAACAGTCAGGCGATCCAAGGACCGGTCACGATCAACACCGTTTCCTCAACCGGTCGTTTCGAGACCAAGAACACTCTCGAATCCGGTCGCACAATCACGGTTGATGGCTACATGGACGGCCTCATCAAGATCGGCGACAGCCTCGCCGGGACCATTGACATCAACCAGTCGCAGGGCCTCCGCGGTCAGATCATCATCAACGCCGACAACATGACCACTCCCGGTACATGGGCGAGTTCGGGCAGCGTGTTGATCGGCAGCCTCAACTTCAACCCCAACCAAACGAATCCGCTCTACGACGCTCCATACTACGATGCCCTCCCCTCTGCCCTCGGCGGCGGCTCGATCGGCCTCGCGCCCTTCCGTCTCCACGCCGCGGCCTGCACACCGCCGCACGGCACCATCGGCGACCTTGTCGATCTCGTCTACACCGACTTCGATGTGGAAGATTCCACTCCCGTCATCATCCGCAGCTATGGGCCGCTGGCCAACACCTCGGTCCTGATCGATCTGATGGTGCCCAACTCCGACTGCACCGGCTCGGAAGTCACCAGCATGTTCACGCGGGTGCTCGCCCCGAACGGCAACCCGTGCGAGCTCGGGATCGGCTGCACTGCCGCGAGCCTCATGAAGCAGGGTGTCATGCGCGTCCGCCCGAACGGGCTCGCCTGCGCCGAAGTCGTTGGTACCCCGGAGGTGGTCTGGCAGACCGATGACGGCTGCACCTCGCCGGAGACCTCCTACATCTGCGAGGTTGCGCCCGACTGCGACGGCGAAGACGGCAACGACAATGCCCAGATCGCCCAGGGCGATGTCGATCCGCACGACGAGTTCCCGGATGTCGATGTGAACGATAACGGCGTACTCGATACGTGCGAATCAATCATCTGTGATGCGGACTGGGACGGCAGCTACGAGGTCGATGTCCCTGATATCTTCGCCTTCCTCAGCGACTGGTTCGCAAACCTTCCCGCGGCCCGTTGCTATGGCGGAACTTGCGATACGCCCGCCATCTTTGCCTTCCTCGCCGACTGGTTCGCCTCGCGCGGCGCAAACTGCGGGCCGTGAGCAGAGCTCCTTACAGTCACTTGCGAAAAGCCCGGGCTCAACGCTCGGGCATTTTTGTTTGCACCACCCTCACCCCTCTTCCGGCGGTAGTTCGTCACACCCCGCTCGGCCCCTCCCCCCCGCAAACTCCACACCCCTCCTCCAGCCCATCCCCCCTGTCGCCGCCCGCATGAGCCGATCTCCCGACATCCGGGAGACTTCGCATGCGCGCCCAACTCAAGACCCGACCCGTCCTCGCCTTCCTCTTCGCGCTCCTCGCCGCGTTCGCCCCCGCGCGCAGCGCGACGGCGCAATGCGACCCGCCCGGCGTCACCGTCGCCGTCTCGACCAACGGCACCTACGACAAGGTCTGCTCGCAGAACCCGCAGACGGGGCGCTGGGACCTCACCATCACCCTCAACGGCTCGGTGACCTCCAACCCCGTCGTCACCATCACCGGCGGCCAGAACGTCATGCTCGGCCGCGTCCGAGTGCAGAACAACACCGCCATCGACTGCCGCGTGAACATCCGCGGCACATCCTCCATCAGCCGCATCGGCGGCATCGGCTCGTTCGACAAGGGCACCAGCGGCAACGACAAGGTCCTCCTCCTCCAGCTCTATACCGC
>JAEYNG010000300.1 GCA_023412695.1 Planctomycetota bacterium
GCATCAACAAGTCCGGTCCAGAGGTGGCGGGCGTGGGCGACGGGGGAGCGGCCGTGGACGTTCTCGATCGCCGCGCTGAGTTGCTGCAGCTGTTGGGGCTCGGCGAGCTCGCAGTGCGTCAGCACGACGCAGGAGGCACGCGCGAGCGAGGACGGGGATTCGCGCAGCCAGCCGGCGGGCAACAGGCGGTCGGTGAACGGATCGGTTGAGGCGTCGACGAGTACAAGGTCAAGATCGCGCGCGACCCGCCGGTGCTGGAAGCCGTCATCGAGTACCACCACCGAGACCGGCACGCCGGCTTCGAGCAGCCTTTGCACACCAGCGGCACGGTCGGGCTGGGCGACGATCGCCACGGCTTCGCCGAACTCACGCCTGTAGGCGTCGGCCTCGTCGGAACGACGCGTCGGCCCTTTGGTGTAGCCGCGCATCGCGATGCATGGGCGGTGGCCGTGCTGGAGGAGCAGGCCGCAGATGTACGCGACCATCGGCGTCTTGCCGGTTCCGCCGACCGAAAGATTGCCGATGCTGACAACGGGGACCGGGAGCCGCGTGACGCCCTTGCCGGCGTCGAAGGCGCGATTACGGCTGGAGATCGCGGCGTCGTAGAGCCGCGAGGCGATCAGCCCGAGCGGGCCGGGCAGCGGTGCGCGGCGGCGGCTGGCTGTTCGCGGCTGGTCGCTCATCGAGCCTTCTGCTCACCCGCTTCCCGGAGCTGCGTGCGGAGCTCCTCGCGGAGCTTGCGGCGGACACCGACCGCGAGGCTCGCGGTGTGCGCGACGTCGAGCGCGGCCAGCCCGATCACTACGGCCAGGAGCGACATGATCGCCGACCAGACGAGCAGGAACGTTCGAGCGGCGTCGGGGTTGGTGGTCGGGTTGCCGACGCTCGGCGCGACGCCGAGCGCGTAGGCCAGCAGCGACGACACCAGCATCATGAGCAGGCCGTTGGCGGTTCTGATCCGCCGCCGCCGGGCAGGCATCGGCTCCTGTTGGATGGCCATGACGTGGGCCGCGAGGACCAGCACCGCGGCCGCGGCGATCGGCACGACGAGCCATGCCGGCAGGAGGGCCGCGGAAGTGAGCGGGAGGAGGTCCACGCGGGAGTTTAGGGCTCTTTGTCGGCGCACGCGGCGCACACGCCGCGGTACCAGTCGATCGTCTGGGTCAGGCCGTCCTGAAGCGAGACGACGGGTGTGTATCCGAGCAGTTGACCGGCGAGGCCGATGTCAGCCTGGGAGTGCAGCACGTCGCCCGCCCGCGGCGGCGCATGACGCGCCTTGAGGTGCGGAACGCCGCACAGATCGGCGATGGACTTCGCGAGCGCCAACAGGTCCGTCCGCGTGCCCGAGCCGACGTTCACAACCTCGCCTGCGAGGGGCTTTTCGGACGCCGCCGCCAGGAGGTTCGCCAGCACGGCGTTCGCGACGAACGTGAAGTCGCGGGACTGCGAGCCGTCGCCGAAGATCACCGGGGCCTCACCCGCGAGGAGCGCGCGGGCGAAGACGGCGATCACGGCCGAGTAGGGGGAGTCCGCCGGCTGACGCGGGCCGAAGATATTGAAGTATCGCAGATTGATCGTGGAGATGTTGTACGACTGTGCCCAGGCGAGCATGATGTGCTCCCCGGCGAGCTTGCTGCTCGCGTACGGCGATACCGGCGCGGGGACGTCGGTCTCACGCTTGGGCAGGCGCGTGCTCTGGCCGTAGGCCGAGCTCGATGCCGAGTAGACGATGCGGCGGGCGTTCGCCCTGCGCGCCGCCTCGGCGACGCGGAGCGTTCCGGTGACGTTCACGGCGTACGTGCGCTCGGGCTCGGCGATCGACCGCGGCACGCTGGACATCGCCGCGAGATGAAACACCGTCTCCGCCCCCTGCATGGCCTGGTTGAGCGCGGCGTCGTCGAGAATGGAGCCGTGGATGAACTGCACCCGCTCGGGCTCCATCTCGATCAGCTCGGCGAGATGGTCCGACTTTGAGTTGGACAGGTCATCGATGACGCGGATGTTGCAGCCCAGCGAGAGCAGGGCATCGACGAGGTGACCGCCGATGAACCCGGCGCCGCCGGTCACGCACACAGTGCGGCCCGATAATCTCGGACGGATCGCGGCAACAGTCTCGTTTGGGAGTTTCAGCACGCGTGGGATGGTAACCAGTCGGCTCGCGCGGCGTCGCGGGTGAGCGTCAGCGCCCCGATTGGTTCGGCGGGTTGGTTACTTTGAACCGCCTCCGAGGATGTCGGCGATCGTTCGCCCCGTCGCGTCGTCGCGCTTGGCGGCCCAGTCGCGAGCGGTCCAGCCGTTGGCAGTGTCCTTGAGCGTCGCGTCGGCGCCGGCCGCGAGCAGCACGCGCACCTTCGGCTCGTGGCCGGCCTCGGCGGCCTTCATAAGCGGGGTGACGCCGTCGTTATCGGGCTTGTCCACCTGAGCGCCCGCTTCGAGCAGGAGCTCCAGCACCGGCGCGCCGGCGTCGGAGCTCGCCGCGGCGATCGAGAGCGCGGTGTCGCCGAACTGATCGCTCATGTCGACCGCCGCTCCCGCGTTGATCAGCTCCTGCACCTTCTCGATTGAGCCGTTGCGGGCCGCGCCCATGAGCGCGGTCTGCCGCCAGCGGTTGCGTTCATCGACGCGTGCGCCCGCGGCGACCAGCGCCCGCACGCTCTCGACGTCGCCGCGAACCGCCGCGAACATCAGCGCGGTCATGCCGTCGGTCGCGCGGGCGTCGAGCGTCGCTCCCGCGTCGATGAGCCGGCGGACCTTGTCTACGCCTCCCCAGCCCGCGGCGTAGATCAGCGCGGTGCGGCCGTCGGTGGAGCGGGCCTCGGTCTTTGCGCCCGCCTCCAGCAGCACGCTCACGGCGTCCTCGCTGCCGCTGAAGCAGGCGAGCATCAGCGGTGTCATCCCCGCCTTCGCGCCCCCGCGATCAATCAACGGCGCGTTGATATCCGCGCCCGCGTCCAACGCGGCGCGGATCGCCTCGACGTTGCCGCCCGTCGCGGCCTGGTGCAGGTCAACCGTCGCCGGGGCGGCCTCCGCCCGCGCAGCAATGCCCGAGACGCCCGCGGGCATCTCTCGCCCCATCTGGAACGCGATCACCAGCGCGGCGCCAAGCCCCACCAGCACCAGCGCCCGCATGAACAGCCCGACCGGTGTGTAGCGTTGCTCGCTCATTGTGCACCTCCGCCCTGAAGCCCTGCCACCAGTTGACCATAGATCGCCCGCCTTGGCAACCGGGCCCTGACAGGATCGTAAACCCCTGCGTCACCCATGGCCCGGCGGCCGTGGCTGTTTCGCTACACTCCCACCGTACAGAAAATCCCTTCCCCGGACCCGCCGATGCACTCAATGATCAACCGCTTGTCGCCGCTTGTGTGCCTGCTCGCCGTGCTCTCGGCCCTCTGCGGGCCGGTCTGGGCCCAGCAGCAGCGTCCGTACACAGCCGAGCACCTCACCTCCGGCGCGGTCCGCTTCCTCCCGCCGGGGCTGAGTTCCTCCAGCGTGCCCCCGTCGATGGCGGTCAGCATGCCGCAGCGCGTCGCCGGCGGCCTGCCTGACCAGTGGAGCACGACACCGAAGTTCTTCAACATCGACGGGACAAAGTTCGGCGTCGCGATCGACATCACCCCCGGCACGTCGCTGTACGGCACCGGCGAGGTCGCTGGCCCGCTCCTCCGCAACGGCCGGACAGTCACTTGTTGGAACACCGACGCCTACGGCTATACCGAGGCCAACCCGTCGCTGTATCAGTCGCACCCGTGGGTGCTCGCGGTCCGCGGCGACGGCACGGCCTTCGGCGTGCTCGCCGACACGACGTGGCGCTGCACGATCGACCTGACCCGCGGGATCGAGATCCTCGCCGAGGGCGAGCCGTTCCCTGTCTACATCCTCGAGGGCAAGACCCCCGCGGACGTCGTCAGCGGCCTGTCGCGCCTCATCGGCACGATGCCTCTCCCGCCGAAGTGGGCGATCGGCTATCACCAGTGCCGCTACTCCTACAACCCCGAGTCGCGCGTGCGCGAGATCGCCGACGGTTTCCGCTCGCGCAAGATCCCCTGCGACGTGATCTGGTTCGACATCGACTACATGGACGGCTACCGCGTGTTCACGGTGGACGCATCGCAGTTCCCAGACCCGAAGCGGCTCAACGACGACCTCGGCAGGATGGGCTTCGAGCGCATCTGGATGATCGACCCCGGCGTGAAGGCCGAGAAGGGGTACTCCATCTACGACCAGATGATCGAGCAGGACCTGTGCGTCCGCACGAAGTCGGGCGACGTCTACAGGGGCGAGGTCTGGCCGGGCGTGTGCGTCTTCCCCGACTACACCCGCCCCGACGTCCGCGCATGGTGGGCCGGTCTCTACAAGGACTTCATGGCCTTGGGCATCTCCGGCGTGTGGAACGACATGAACGAGCCGGCGATCTTCAACGTGCCGAGCAAGACCATGCCCGAGGACAATGTTCACAAGGGCGGCGCGTGGGACACCGGCGGTGTACTCCCTGAGGGGCCGCATCTTCGCTACCACAACGTCTACGGCATGCTCATGGCCAAGGGCACGTTCGACGGCATCGTCGCCGCGAATCCCGACAAGCGACCGTTCGTCCTCACCCGCGCCGGCTATATCGGCAGCCACCGATACGCCGCGACTTGGACGGGCGACAACTCCGCCGAGTGGGACGACCTCGAAGACTCGATCTCGATGGCGCTCAACCTTGGCCTCTCCGGCCAGCCCTTCGCTGGCCCGGACATCGGCGGCTTCAACGGCAACGGCCCCGGCGGCGAGAACAACGGCAAGCTCTTCGCGCGGTGGATGGGTATCGGCGCGCTGCTCCCCTTTGCCCGCGGCCACACGGGCAAGGGCAATATCGACAAGGAGCCCTGGGCCTTCGGGCCCGAAGTCGAGCAGATCTGCCGCCTCGCGCTCCAGCGCCGCTACCGGCTGATGCCGTATCTCTACACCGTGTTCTTCGAGGCCAGCGACTCGGGCCTCCCCGTAGCGCGCCCGCTCTTCTTTGCCGATTCTTCTGACCCCGCGCTCCGCTCCGAGGACGACGCGTTCCTCCTCGGTGGCGATGTGCTGGTCGTGGGAAAGGTCACCCCGCTCGGCGACCGTGTCGTCGCGCTCCCCAAGGGCAACTGGCGCACGTTCGAGCTCGTCGGCGAGAACGGCCACCCCGACCTGCCCGAGCTGCGCCTCCGCCCGGGCGCAATCGTCCCTTGCGGCCCGGTCATTGAGTGGACCAGCCAGGCCCCGCTCGACCCGCTGACGCTCTACGTCAATCTCGACGACACCGGAAACGCGTCCGGATCGCTCTATGAGGACGCCGGCGAGGGCTACACCCACCTGCAAGGCCAGTTCCTGCTGTCGCAGTACTCCGCCGGCCGCACCGGGAACACCGTGACCGTCCGACTGACCTCGACGGCCGGGAACATGTCGCGGCCGGAACGTGCCCTCCGCGTCGTGGTTGTCGGCGACGCCGGGACGACCTTCACCGCCGAGGGCCGCGACGGGCAGGACGTGGTGGTCACTCTGCCCGAGTGAGAGTGCAGAGCGGCCTGACGCCGCGGGCGGGGTGAAGTCCGCCATTTGGCGACCGTGTATGCTCATCCGGCCCCGCGCGTTTGTCGCGGCGGCACGCACACCGGAGCGACGTCTTGGCCGCGAACCCGCACACCATCAGCGAGCAGCAGCCGCTCCCGCTCACGCTCGCGCCGATCCACGGCCCGCCGATCCCGAACGTCGAGGTCGCGGCGGGGCAGGGCGCGGCCCTCGGCCGGTCGTCGGCGTGCGAGGTCGTGCTGGCCGATGAGGCGGTGTCGCGCCGCCACGCCTCGGTGCACCAGGCCAACGGCACGTGGTTCATCACCGACCTCGGCAGCCGCCACGGCACGATGGTCAACTCGGTCCGCCTCGAGGCCAACGGCATGGCCCCGCTCCGCATGGGGGACCTTGTCGGCATCGGCCCGTGGACGTTCCGCGTGCGTGTCGGCGTGGCCGCGCCGGGCACGGGCAACGCCGGCTTCGTCACCACCGTGGATACCGCCGGCCGCCAGCGCGTCGAGCGGGTCGCCGAGCGCGAGCTCGCCGCGATCACCCAGCAGCGTCTCAACCTGCTGATGGACTGCGCAGCTCGGGTCGCGGGCGCGACCGACAAGGACGACCTCGCGAAGGTCGTGCTGAACGCCGCGGTCGAGGGCACCGGATTCCCGCGAGCCGCGCTGCTCGAGGAAGTGGGGGGCGAGGGGACCGAGGTGAAGATCCTCGGCGAGGCGGACCGCACACGCGCGCCCGGTGAGGCACGCCCCGCGGCCGAGTCGTCCTTCAGCCGCTCGCTCATCGCCGCCGCCCGCTCGGGCGAGATGGTCCGCATGACCGCCGACTCGCCCATGAACACCGGCGAGAGCATCATGCGGCTGGGCATCCAGACCGCGCTCTGCGCACCAGTCATGATCGGCACGAACGTCGCGGCGTATCTCTATCTCGACTCGCGCGAGGGCGAGGCGGCGCGACCGGGGCGGATGGTCGTGCAGCAGGACGCCGCCGCGTTCTGCCAGGCCGTTGCAAAGATGTGCGCGATGGCCCTCGGAAACATCAACTCGCGCGAGCTGGAAGAC
>JAEYNG010000325.1 GCA_023412695.1 Planctomycetota bacterium
CAAGAAGAAGCCAACCCGGAAGCCCGCGGCCGCAAAGCGCAAGCCCGCGCGATCCTCCTCCACGCCTCCCGCCGCCCCCGCCGACACCGCCCAGCAGCACCAGGCCCTCGACGCCCTCCGCGTCCGCATCGACGAGGCCGACCGCGGCCTCATCGAGCTCCTCAACAAGCGCGCCGAGCTCGTCGTCGAGGTCGGCCGCATCAAGCGCGGCGCCGGGCTGCCGATCTACGTCCCCAACCGCGAGGCGCAGGTCCTGTCGAAGGTCCTGAAGATGAACCCCGGCCCGCTCCCCGCCCGCGCCATCGAGGGCGTCTACCGCGAGCTCATGAGCGGCAGCTTCCGCCTCGAGCTCCCGCTCCGCATCGGCTACCTCGGACCGCCCGGCTCATACTCCCACCTCGCCGCCGTCCGCCACTTCGGATCGAGCGTCGAGTTCAACGACCTCCGCGCCATCGCCGGCGTCTTCACCGAGGTCGCCCGCGGCCACGTCGATTACGGCCTTGTCCCCATCGAGAACTCCACGTTCGGCGGCATCGTCGAAACCATGGAGGCCTTCCAGCAGCACCACGCCGACGTCTGCGTCTACGCCGAGGCCCAGGTCGAGGTGCACCACGCGCTGCTCGCCAACTGCGCGCCGGGCCAGATCGGCAAGATCTACTCCAAGCCCGAGGTCTTCGGCCAGTGCCGCACCTGGCTCGCCACCCAATACCCGCACGCCGAGCTCCTCCCCGAGGCCAGCAGTTCCGCGGCGGTCATGCGGGCCGCACGCGCCAAGCCCGCCAAGGGTCGAGGCCGTACAGGTGTAGCGGCCATCGGGTCTGTTCTCGCGGGCGAGCTCTACGACGTGAACGTGCTGTTCGAGAACATCGAGGACAACACGCACAACATCACGCGGTTCTACGTGCTGAGCCGGCACCCGGCCCGTGCGGTGGGCAAGGACGACAAGGGCCGCCCCGGCGACAAGACCGCGCTGATGTTCACCACGATGAACGAGCCCGGCGCGCTGGTGAACGTGCTCAGCGTCTTCCAGCGCGCGGGGATCAACCTCACGCACATCGACAAGCGCCCCAGCGGCCGCAGCAACTGGCAGTACACGTTCTTCATCGACGCCGAGGGCCACATCGAGGACCCCTGGTTCGCCGGCGCGGTGGCGCAGGCCAAGGGCATCTGCCGCGAGCTGCACGTGCTGGGGAGCTTCCCGAAGAGCCTGCAGATTTTGTAAGAGGGAGCAGATCACTCTGCGAAATCGTGTGGATAACTCACACGTTCAATCCACCGATTTGCATTGAAGAGACACTGCTCTCCAATGTGGCTGGCAAACGACTTGCGATTTTGCAAGCGTATATTGCGCCTTGCATGCACCTCAGAACGGTGGAATTATCGCTCAAAATCCACCGTTCTGCGGTGAAGATTCCTTCACATTCCTTCTGCATCGCTTGCCCAGTTTGACGCGCCATCACTCCACGAGTACAAGCGGACGCTGTCGGGCCTTTCCCTTGCCCGTTCCGTCACAAACGCCTCGTGGGATAGCTCAATCGTGCAACTCTTGCTTGTGCAACGCGAAGCGGGTGGTACCCTGCTCCTCGGAGAAGAGGGCAGTGACCGGAGCCTGCCCGTGCGCAACCACTCTAAAAGCACTATCGGACCCGCCTCCGCGCGGAATATGGATCAGAGCCCGGAGCGCAAACGACGGGTCGCGTCGTCATCGAGAACCGTGAAGGCAAGCGCGTTCCTCACCCTCGCCTCCGCAACCCTCGTCGCGGCAACCTCCACCGCCCTCGCCGATATCGACCCATTGTCCGGCATCGACTTCGTCCGCATCGGCGCTGTCGGCAACGCGCCGTGGATGGGCAACGGCCAGCCGGGTGACGACGCCATCGGGCGGGGAAGTGTCGGCTACGAATACTCAATCGGCCGCTACGAGGTCACCACCAGCCAGTGGGTCCAGTTCTTCAACGCGGCGTATGACCGGCCAGCCGGGGATCCCAACCTGCCGTGGCTAACGCCGCCCACCTTCTGGGGCGCGCAGGGAACGACGCCGAACACACCCGGCGGTCGCCGGTGGACCGTGCCGGCGGGCAACGAGATGCGCCCGGTCGGCAACATCAGTTGGCGCATGGCGGCGATGTACTGCAACTGGCTCCACAACGACAAGGCGACGAATCGCGAGGCTTTTCTGTCGGGCGCGTACGACGTCTCGACGTTCGGCCCCAACGGCATGGGCGGTTTCGCCGATCAGCCGACGCGCTCGCCCGGCGCAAGGTACTTCATTCCCTCGCGCGACGAGTGGATTAAGGCGGCCCATTACGACCCGCACCGCTACGGCGAGAACCAAGGCGGGTACTGGGAGTTCTCAAACAGTACCGATGAGTGGATTCCCGGCGGCCCGCCGGGTGTGAACGTGAACATCGGCCCGGGTGGCCCCGGTCCAAATCCAGACGGTCCACTCGCGCAGGCCAACTACGGGTGGGACACCTTCACATTCCCCGGCTACGGCAGCCCCTTCTCCGTGCCGCTCGGCGCGTACCCCGACGTCCAGAGCCCATGGGGATTGCTGGATGTCGCGGGTGCGACGAGTGAATGGACTGAGCAGATCTTCTATGGTGCCCTAGAAGGCCCCAGATCCCGCTTTGTGGAAGGGAGCCATTGGAACGGTGCGCCTGGATATGGACTAGGCGACTCTATCTCCTTTAGCCCTGGCCAGATTGCACCAAACTTATCCGCGTTTGACTTTGGATTCCGGATTGCCTCAGCAGTCCCCGGTCCCACCGGTCTGGTGGTGCTTGCTTCCGGGTGCGTACTCGTGGTTACTCGTAGAAAGCGAGAGTAAGAAGCGTATGAAACTGAAGAATCTCGTCGGGCTCGGAGCAGCAGCGCTGCTCGCGAGCGGGGTATCGGCTTGGGCGCAGACGCCAATCCGAGTATCCATCAACGGCGGCACGCCGACCCAGCATGCGGCGTCGTCGGCCATCAACATCACCATACCGGGCACGATCACGAGCACCGTGACCGTTCACGTCTACGACGTGAACTCGCTCGACGCCAACGGTGGCATCCCGTCGAACAGCATCGGGCCGGTCACCATCAGCGGCACAGTCGGCACGACTGGGACGCCCTTGGTCCAAGTGCTGGTCGCGGATGGAGATACGGGCTTCCCTTCAACCCCGGCTGGTGGCACAGCCCACACACTTGAGTCTCACTGATCTCGCCGAAGTTCTTTGCCTCAAGGTGCCACTGGTCACGCCGCCCCACCTCGCGGCCGCGTCCCAAACTCGCCGACCGTGCAGCTCCCCGGCATGCACACACTGACCTTGGGAAAGAGGCGTGGCCAGTGCTGCCTTTCATTCCCCTTGCTCGTCACTCTCTCGCTCCCGGCTCGCCCTCATCATCTCCATCACCTCTCCCCTCGAACGGCCCTGCTCAATCAGTCTCTTCAACTCCCCCTCACGGAACAACCGTGCATCAACCAGCTCGATCGGCGAAGGCCGCTTCAAGTACCACTGCACCGACGACCACGGCCACTCCGCGGCCTCCTTCACCAGCCCGCGCCGAACCGGGTTGAGGTGAATGTACCGGATCACCGTGCCCAGCCCGTCCCGTTCATCGACGTTGCGGTCATACCCGCCGCCCGGTTGCCAGAACGGTTCCGCGCCATCGCCGCGGCGCACAACCGCCTCGCGTTCTCTCCACCGCGCAAGCACGCGCCGCGAGTGCGTGCTCTTGAGCATGTTCATCACCGCCGACACCGGCGACTCCGGCAGCCGCGGGATCAGCAGCAGATGAACATGCTCCGGCATGATCACCCATGCGATCAGACCAAATCCATGCCGAGCCTGCGTTCTGACCAGCGATTCGACAAACTCCTGCTTGGCCTCATCGTCATCAAACAGCGGCCGCCTGCGGAAACACGAGCAGGTGAGATACCGCGATCCAAACAACCACTCGCGCCGCTTCATCAGTTTCCGCGGCGGACCCAGTCCTCCTTCATCCAATGCCGAGTGCATCCGGGTGAGTGTGCCCGATCCGGCATCTGAAGGTCAACCGCACCGGCCCGTCGCAAAGCCGCCGGACCGGTGGCACAAACCCCGGCAAAGGTGACAGACGGAGCCTCTTGGCCTCGACGTGCCACGGGTCCCGCTGCTCTGAGCGGGGCCTGTGCTTTGCCGACATGACCCCGCCGCCCATCCTATCCTCTCCCTAACTCTCGTCCCCACATCGACTTACAGTACCTTCCAAAATCCTACAAAAATCGGTTGACAGTACGGCATTCATCAGCCATACTTCATCCGAATGAACTCGCACGGGGCACATCCAACTCCCTCTCTTGTCTCTGCTGGCCCGGCAACGGGGGGGCGTGCCGGGTCGGCCGCTTCCGCGGTCGCTGCATCCAAGCTCCCCCAAGGGGGAGCTGTCGAGCCCCGCTTTGGGGGCGAGACTGTGGGGGCTCCTGCCTTTCCTCCCGTCCTGTCTACCGCTTCTCTGGCTTCTTCCGACCCGGACCCCGACTCCCCCACGCCGCCCTCTCTCTTCTCCGACCAAGCCTTCGCAATCGCCCTCAACATCGCCCGCATGGAGGCGCTCAACACCCTCTACGCCGCGGCCACAATTCGCGACGAGAACGGCAACCCCACCCGCGAAGCCATCTTCGCCGCCAACCGAATCCTCGCCCTCTCCATCCACCACGACCGCCGCGCCGCCCGCATCGCCGGTGCCGGCCCGTCTCCCAACCTCCCCCAAGGGGGAGGTGGCGGCGGAGCCGCCGGTGGGGGCTCCCGTATTCCTACTTCTTCTTCTGCATCTTCCTCTTCTTCTCCGCACGCTTCTCCCTCGCCCTCGCACGCTCGCCCCGCTGCCCCCGCTCCTGCCTCTCCCAACCTCCCCCAAGGGGGTGGTGGCGGCGGAGCCGCCGGTGGGGGCTCCTGCCTTTCCTCCGGTTCTTCTTCCTCTTCCTCGTCTTCTACCTCTCCCACCCCCGCGCCTTCAGAGCTCCCCAATCCGCAATCCGAAATCCAAAGTCCGCAATCCCCAGACGACCCCAACGACTTCCTCGCGCTCTTTGATTCCTTCGACGACCCAGCTGAGGCAATCGCCTCCGGCCTCAACGGTCTCATGAACCCCGAGGACATCGTCGCGGCCCTCGCCCGCATCGCCGCCAACAACCTCGCACCACCCCCGCAGAACCGCGCTCCCCCCTGACCCACTCCCGCTT
>JAEYNG010000329.1 GCA_023412695.1 Planctomycetota bacterium
GCGGAAGATTCAGCGTTCGTGGAGCAGGTTGCCGCTCGTGTCATCCAGTTAGGCGGGTCGGACGCCGACCGGCCCTCCGCCGACATCCGCTTCGCCCGCGCCCGCGCGCTCCTCGCCGGTTCGCTCACGACACGAACACGCGACGAAGCCGTCGCGATGCTCCGTGCGCTCGTGCTTGAAGCCCCCGCCCGTGCAGATTATCGCGACCTGTTGGTCAATGCCCTTCTCCTTGACCGTCCATCGCTGGGAATCGCACCGAAGTTTCAGGAAGCCATTGATCAGCTGAACGCCGCCGCAGCGTTCGCAAGCGACCGCGGCGCAGTGACGCTGCGTCTCGCGGAAATCTATCGCCAGCAGTCCCAACCCCAGCGTGCCGTGGCGGAACTCTCCAAGCTCGCCAGCGATCCCAGCGCGAGCGCCACGAGCCGACTCCGGGCGGTTGATCTGCTCGGCGAGTTCCGCGAGTTCGAAGCCGCGCTCAAGGGCCTCGAACCGCTCCTCGCGGGCGAGCCGGATGACACCAGTTTGCTGCTCCGACGCGGCGGCCTGCTGCTCGCCCTGCGTCGCGACCGCGAGGCGATCGAAACGTACACGCGCCTGTCGCGGGCGCCGCTCACCGATCCCGCAACCATCTTGAGTGTCGCGACCGCGCTGCGCTCGCTCGGAGAACAGGCCGCGGCCGACGCCGCGCTCTCGCTGCTGGACGCGCCGGAGATCGCGCCCCTTGAGCGGGCGCTCGCACGCGGGGCGCACTACGCGGCGCAGGGCGAAGCCGAGCGTGCGCTTGCCGAGTTCACCCGGGCGACCGAGCTGGCTCCCGCCGAAGGCAAGGCCTGGGCAGCCCTCTCACGCTTTCAGTTGGAACGAGGGGACACCGCCGCCGCTGAAGCGACCGTCGCCAGAGGCCTTACGAACGCGCCCGAAAGCACCGAGTTGAAGGTATTGCGCGAGCAGCTTCGCCTCGCCGCGGCCGGTGATGAAGCGGACATCACTGCACTTGCCGAGGCATTGTCCCAGAACCCAGCGACCGCACGCCGCGCCGAGGCGATCCGCGCGATCGACGCCGCACGTGCCGCGGGCAATCTCGACAATGTTGCCGCGCTCGGCCGTATTGCGGACGAGTTCGCTGACGACCCGTCCACGCAGGTTTTCCTGGCACGACGCCTGGCGACAAACCCGCCTGGCAGCCTCGCGATGAGCGAAGCCATGCGGATCATGCGCCGGGCGTCGATGCACTTCGCTGCGGACCCGGTCGTGCAGGAAACTGCTGCCCGCGTGCTGATCTCGGCCGCGGACTGGGAGGGAGCACTCCCCGCCGCCAACGCCTGGCGAGCCCTCACGCGCGACCCGCGCGCGGATGTCGCCGTCGCGGAGGTGCACTTGGCGCTCAACCGCACGAAGCAGGCGCTCGACGCCGTCGCCGGCCACCGCCTTCCGGCGAACATCACGCCCGACGACAGCCTCTCGCTGGGCGTGCTGCTTGTCCGTGCACGCGCCGCCGCGGAAGCCGGGGGGCCGGCCGCGTACCGCGTGGTCGAGCCTTACGTGAGCAACGCGACCGTCCGTCGCGGCGTCATGCTCCCGATCGCGTCATTTGTGCTGAAGAGCCAGACCGACATCGCCGCTTGGATCGATGCGGCCGCGGCCAACACTGACCCTGCCGCTGCCGACGACCTGCTCGCGGTTGCAGAATCATGGGCGGCCGCTGCAAAGCGAGTCCCATCTGCGCACCAGGACTTTCTCCGCCGCGCGGCGGCGATTGTCGACACGGTGCTGCAGCAAGGCGGGGAGGCCGCGAACCGCGCTCTGCAGATGAAGTCCTCGATTGCCGCTGCCGCCGGTAATATGGCTGACGCTGTCGCCATCGCCCGCCAATCGGTGCAGACGCGACCAGAGGACGGCGGCGCGAAGCTCGCGTTGGCGCGGCTGCTTCTTGCATCCGCGGACGGGGCGGCCGAGGCGGAGTCAATCCTCCTCCCGCTGTTCTCGCAGAAGAGTATTGCGCCCGAGGCGATGCTCCTGACGGCACAGGCGCAGCACATGCAAGCGGAAGCCGCCGGCGAGAGGGGCGACGCCGCGCAGATGTCCGCGAAGCGCCAGGAAGCGCAGGCGACGCTCGCGCTCCTCGCCGCGATCGATGCTCTCCCGACCGCTCTGCTCGTCGATATGGCGAATCTTGCCGAGCGCCTGCGGGACGATCGGCAGGCGGCGGCCTTGTACGAGCGAATTCTGGCCTCGCCGGAGCCACCGCGCGGCCGCGCCTTGGCAATCCTCAAGAACAACCTTGCGTTCCTGCTGTACAAGCAGTCGCCCCTCGGCACGGCGAACGACGGCCTCCGGCGAGCCAAATTGCTCGCAGAGGAGGCGATCTCGATCGAACGCTTGGGCGCCTTCTTCGATACGCTCGGGTCAATCGAGGCCGCGCTCGGTGATCGATCGGCCGCGGTGACCGCGTTCCGGACCGCGGTGCAACTCGACGTTGAGGCCCCCGGACCTCGCCTCAACCTTGCCGAGCTGCTCGCCGGCGGTTCCGCTGCCGAGCAGTCCGAGGCGCGATCGATCCTCTCGACTTTCACCGCGCCGACCGGTGATGCGGAGCTTGAGGCACAGCTCACCCGCGTGCGAGAGCAGTTGAGCTCAAAGTAAGACCCGAGAACAGCGTGCTCGATGCGCGGCCGGTCCAAGCGACCGGCCGTGTTCATTTTTGCAGTTTGCAGGCGCGTGCCGCGACGAAGCATAATTCTCGGACGCACGTGGGCGAAGAAACCGGAGGATTAGCACCCGTTTGTGCTGAATTCCTCGACGTCCCGGCCTCGAGTGCTATCTTGATCGACCCATCCGGGCCGCTGAATGCTCTCGATATGTGTCGCCGTTTGCGCACGGGCCAGACCGGGGCGCGGGGAACTACCTCGAATGATCATGCAGAATCTCATCGCTGTTTCAGCCGTTATCGCTCTCGCTGGGTCCGCCGCGAATGCATCGCCCATGGTGCTGCCAGGGCAGGACCGGCACGCGGCCCCGTCGAGCTACCGCGTCGGCGGCTCGCCCGCGTTCTCGTCGGTGTTCACCCTTGGCGCGAGTGACGGTCGCCTGCAGCTCGAGACACGCGGCAACCCCGGCACGGAGTCTGTGGCGACGAGCACCGTGGGGTCGTTTAAGCAGGTGGCCGACGTCCACTGGACGTTCAAGCTCACGCACACGGTTTCATCCGGCTTTGTCATCACACTGTCGGGCGTGCGCAACGGCGAGCGCACCGTCACGACGCACGTGCTCCGCTCGTCGGCCAACACAGTCCACTCAACGTCGAGCACCGCTGGCGGGCCGGTGTCCAGCTTCAACGCGCTCCAGTTCGCTGCCGCCGTTCCGCAGCACGCCAGCGCGGGCTCGCTCACGTTCTCGCAACTGCTTTTCGCGAGCAATACGCTCGGAACAAGCGCCTTTGACGGCGGCTCGCTCGGCGGCGGTTCCGGCACCGCGAACCAATGGATGCTGTTCGATGACGGCGTGGATCTCCGTCACCATAACTGGAACCTGAGCGGCGTCCTGACCGGCTCGCGCGGTGTGAACGTGCCCGGCTCGGACATCCATTTCGGGATCTCCGGGTACGCCCTGTCGGTTATCCCGCTCCCCCCCGCCGCCTGGACCGGCGCGGCCACGCTCGGCGCGGTCGCTGGGGTCGGCCTGATCCGTCGCCGCCGCGTCGGCGGCTCGCAGTAATCACCGTTCGCCAATCCGTAACTACGACCACAGATTTTCAGGTGTGCTCGGCGAACGGGAGTGTCCCTAGCCTGCCGCACTTCTCTAAGCTCACGCTCCGCGCCTTCGGCGTTGTTATCGGACGGCGACCTCCATCATAAATGGCTGCCTGGAATGAACTTAGACCCGTTGTTTCTGTTGCCTCCCCTGTTCTGGCGGGGTATTCTGTGCCCCGCCGTTCCATGACGACCGGTTTGTCTCGCGGGGCGCCGTCCGGCCGGGTTACTGACCCGTCGGATGCACGGCCGTCTCCGGCGATCTCCAGCAGCACGCCTTTCATTGGGAGTCAAAGATGCAGCTTCGGAATGTGTTCCTCATGACCGCGGCCTTGGCCGCGGCCCCGGCGATGGCGGGTTACACCACCATCCAGACCAGCGGCGAGCCCAGCCTCAACGCCATCTTCGCGTCGCACTACGGCGCGCTCAGCGGCGGAGATATGAACTCGGCCGGCTTCACCACCGCCCTGGGCTACACCTTCACACGCGTGCACGACTACGGCGTCGGCGCCGGCCCGACGAATCTGCACTTCACCTACGCTGGCGCGACGTCCGACGCCCGCCTGCAGGACGGCACGGCGCAGATCAGCTTCCTCGTCAAGCACGCCGGCAACAACAACCGCATCGGCTGGACCAACCAGACGGGCGCGCCGACCGGCGCCGGCTACACGGACATCATCGGCTCGACCGGCAACGCGGCGACGACGCTCAGCAGCAACTTCCAGCTGGTAATGAACGTCAACGGCGCCAACTCCCAGTACTGGGGCTCGGATGACCTCGCCAACGGCGGCCAGGACCACTTTGTCACCTGGTTCGTCCAGGGCAACGGCCGCAAGTTCTGGGTCATCGGCGCGGAGGACCTGAACCTGGGCGACGCCGACTACAACGACTGGGTGGCCGAGCTGTCGGTTGTCCCGCTTCCCCCCGCGGCCTGGGCCGGTCTCTCGACGCTCGCGGGCGTCGCCGGCG
>JAEYNG010000341.1 GCA_023412695.1 Planctomycetota bacterium
GCCCGAGTCGCTGCAGGAGTTGCAGATCGACTTCCGTGACGGGCTGATCCACGTCGGCGCGAAGGTCTCCGCGGCCAAGCGCGTCGAGCCCGACACGCGGAGCGGCAACTACTTCTCGGCCACCATCGAGCCGCACTTCAAGCCCGACGGCTCGCTGTGGATGCCCGCGCGCCGCGTCGCCATCGGCAGGCTTAGCCTTCCGGCGAGCTGGATGCTCAGCGAGCCGGAGGAGGTCGCGGCCGATGAGAAGGTGCCCGACGAGATCGCGGATCTGCCGGAGACTCGGCAGGTGCTCGCCGCGTTCGCCGGCCGGCGGGCCGTGATGGTCGATCCGACCATCCGCCTCGGCGACGGCCGCAAGGTCCGCGTGCTGGGCATGACCGCGGCTGACGGCAAGCTCTCGATCACCTGCCAGACCATCGTCCGCGAGCCTGCCCGCGCCGACGCGGGCGACCACGAACCCTCGCTCAGATAGACCCGCCGAAGTGACCCCGTCACCCTCCAAGCCCGGTGCCTCCAACACGGCGCACGCCGCGCCGGAGATCGTTCCCCTGCGCAGCGCCGACCCCGCGGAGCGGCGCGACGTCACGAGCCGCGCAGCCGACGCGATCGCCCGCGGCGGGCTGGTCATCGTTGCGACCGAGACGTCTTACGCGCTTGTGGGCCTCGCGTGCAGCGCGGCCGCGGCGGCGCGTCTCCGTCCGGCGATTCACGCGGGCCCGCGCGAGGTCCGATCGGCCGTGTGGCTTGCGCCGACGATCGACGGAGATGATGGCGTTGAGCGAGAGATCGCGGGCGATGATCTGGCCGTCGGGCCCTTCACCGCGCACCGCCACCGCCGCATCGTCGAGCGTCTCGCGCCCGGCCCGGCGATCTTTCTTGCCGTCGCCCATGGTCCTGCACTCGCTGCGACACTCCACGAGCTCGGTCTTCCCGAGTCCGCCGCCGATGACGGCGAGCGTCTCGCGTTCCGCGTCAGCGGGCAGATGTCCGCCAGCGCGGTCGCGGCGCGTGTCGGCAAGCCGCTGCTCAGCGTCGAGCTCGCGGCCGAGACCGCCGAAGAAGCCGTCGCCGCGGCCGGCGCACTGGGTAGCGCCGCCGCGATGGTGCGCGACGACGGCCCGATCCGTCTGCGCGCGGGCGCGACGGTGATCCTGCTCCGCGAAGACGGCGGGCACGAGGTCCTGCGCGAGGGCGCGTACGAGGCCCGGTACATCGACAAGCAGTCCGAGCGGCTTGTGCTCTTCGTCTGCACCGGCAACACCTGCCGCAGCCCGATGGCCGAGGCCATCGCCCGCGGCGTTGCTTCGCGCGACGAGTCGCTGCGCGGCGTTCGGTTTGACTCGGCAGGCGTCGGCGCAGGGCCGGGCATGCCCATGACCCCCGACGCCGCGGACGCCCTGCGCGAAGCGGGGGTCGCCCCCGGCGATCACGCCTCCAAGCCGCTTACGCGCAAGCTCATTGCCGAGGCTGATGTCATCTATGCCATGACGCGGTCCCACGCCGCGGCTGTGCTTGAACTCGACCCCGGCGCGGGTGACAAGGTCCGCACGCTCGACCCTGCCGGGCGCGACGTGCCCGATCCCATCGGCCAGGGGCCGGAGGTCTACACTGAAACAGCTCGCCGCCTGGTCGAACTTATCTCGCGGCGAATGAAGGAGTTGCAGCCATGAAGCTCGCGCTCGGCGCCGATCACCGGGGAGTCAACGCCAGCAAGCAGCTCGCCGACCGGCTCAGGAGCATGGGGCACGACGTCAAGCTCGTCGGCGACATGTCCGGCGACATGTGCGACTACCCCGAGCCTGCCTTCCACGTCGGGGGTGCGGTCGCGAGCGGGAGCGCCGACCTCGGCATCCTCATCTGCGGCTCGGGCATCGGCATGTGCATCGCCGCGAACAAGGTCCGCGGCGTCCGAGCGGCCCTCGTGCACGATGAACTCACCGCCGAGATGAGCCGCGGCCATAACAACGCCAACGTCATCTGCCTGTCGGCGGACCTGCTGGGCCAGAAGCTCATCGAGAAGATCGTCGAGGTATGGCTGGCGACGGGGTTCGAGGGGGGCCGGCACGAACGCCGGGTCCGGAAGATCCACGCGATCGAGGCGGGGGAGGACCCGACGAAGATGAAGTAGGACCGACCGCTGCGGCAGTAATGTGGCGGCAAATACACGACGAGCCCGGCAATGAGCCGGGCCCGAGTGGTTTGTGTCTCATAAGAGAGGGACAGGAACTTTCAGCAGCCTGCGAACCACTCGCTGAGGAACGCGAAGATGTCGGGGACGGTGATGCCGGGGGCGCCGTCGAACTCGGCCGAGGCGTCGCCCGCGAACCACGCGCTGAGGAAGGCGAAGATGTCGGGCACCTCGCGTGTTCCGTTGCCGTCGAAGTCGGCCGCGCACGGCTCTCCGGCGGGGACCATCGCGAAGGCGCGGACCTGTCCGCCCAGCACGCCGGTGCCGACGATGATGCCGTTCTCGCTGATGCCAAGCGCGGCGGAGGAGGTGTTGGTTGCGAGGTCCCATCCGGTGCCCGCCGGCAGCAGGTCGGCGAGGCGGTAGGTCTGCGTGCCGTCATAGAGGAACGGGATGGCGAAGGCGGAGCTGGCCGTGCCGACGGCCCAGCCCGCGGAGTTGACGGCGCGGGCGCTGCCCTGCGAGGTGCCGGCGGGGAGAGGGATGGGCTGGATGCCGGTGGCCTCGGTCCAGATGAACGGAAGGCCGGAGCCCTGGTTCATCATGGACGAGCCGACGATGTGGCCGCCGTCGGAGATGCCGAAGGCGAGCGCGCCGTTGCCGCCTGGCAGAGCGCCGACCTCGGTCGAGATGTTGGACTCGCTGTCGTAGATCATGCCGACGTTGCGGGCTGCGTTGCCGGGATCGATGCCGAAGCCGCAGACGATGCCGGCGTTGTTGATGCCGTAGGCCGTGCGGAAGACACAGCCCGTGCTCGTCGCCGCGGTGATCGCCGACGGGCCCGACTGCAGCCAGATGCTGCCGACCTCGCCCGTGCCGGAACCGACCGAACCGACCGAGACGCCGGCGTCATTGACGTCGTTGGCGCGGCCGATGGAGTAACCCGAGGGGAGGGGGAGCTGGGCGACGACGCCGTTGGTCCAGATGAGCGGGATCGCGCCGGAGCCGAAGGCGGTGGTGCTGCCCGTGCCGACAACCTGGCCGAAGTCATTGGCGGCGTTGGCGACGCAGAAGTTACGACTCGGGTCGTTGGGCAGCCCGACAATCCCACCGACTTGGGTCCAAGAGAAGGCTTGAGAGGGGGTGCCGAGGCAGCGACCGACGGCGACGCCGTTGCGGGAGACTCCATTGCCTTGGGAGGCCGACTGACCGGGGACGACGACACCGAGGTCGATGATGGTGTATTGCGGCGGGCCAGCGAGCGCGGCGGCGGCAAGGAAAGCGGCCGCGGCGAACGGCAAAGCACGCGTGGTGAACGTATTCATGGATAAGAACCTCGGGTGAAAGGAGGGCGGGTGGAGTGGCAAACGTGGCCACGGGCACACCCGATACGTAAATATTTACATGGTGGATTCGCATAAACCAATGAAATATGCGAGACTTGGGGTCTTGCGAAGAGCAATGGCGGAGGAAGTGGTGGCGTGATGGAAGGGTCGATGTTGAACGTTGTTGGCCGTAAGGTGCCGGGGCTTGGAGAGATCGAGGCGCTCGCCGCGGAGTTGACCCGTCGGATCCGGGGGGTGATCGCGGAGATGCC
>JAEYNG010000482.1 GCA_023412695.1 Planctomycetota bacterium
CGGCCTTGCGGTTGGAAGAGCGGACGCCGTAGAGCTTGGCCCGGAAGCGCAGGTAGTCCTGCACCCTCATCTCGGGATAGAGCGGCGCAGATTCCGGGAGATACCCCAAGTTTTGTCGGGCCTTCAGAGAATCGTCGATCGTGTCATGCCCGCAGATGCTGATCCGGCCGGCGGAGGGTGGGAGAAACCCTGTGACCATCCGGATGGTCGTGGTCTTGCCCGCACCGTTCGGTCCGAGAAGACCGACGATCTGGCCGGGGCTGATGTCGAGACTGACATCCTGCACCGCGGGAAACGTGCCATAAACCTTGCTTACGTGTGAGATGTGGATCATGCTTCGCGACCGTGCGACCCCGATGCCAGCGCGAAGCTGCAAAAGCCTCCGCCCGCCGGCTGGACGAGCGGTGTGAGTTTAGGCGAAATGGCCGCCCCGCCGATGGGAAGAACCGACACCTGGCGGCATTTGCCCCGTACAATGGGGTGTAGGTTTGGACTATGTCAGCACAACGCCCCAAACTGTTGATCGTGAAAGGCGCTGCGATCCCCGCAGACGATGTCGCGCGCCTGCTCCGCGAGCAGTTTGAGACGATTGTCATCGAGGCGGACGCTGAGCCGACGCCTGACGCCGCGGCGGTCGAGGCGGTGCTGTGCGAGGCCGCACACCTCGGGCAGGTCAGCCGCGTGGCGGGCCCGTCGCCGGAACTTGATGCCTTGAGCGTCCTCACCGCCCTCTCCGAGGGCGTTTGTGTTTCGGGGCTTGACGGCACGGTGCTGTGGGCGAACGACCGGTTCAAGGCGTTCGACGATCAGACCCGTGCCCGGATCTCGGCGGTGTGCAGGCGTGCGTCACAGCAGTTCGAGGAGCAGATGCTTGCACAGGAGGCCGCGGGATTTTCCGGCGGGCGGACTGACAAGTTCGAGGTCGCCTCGCCGGACGAGTCGCGGTTCTACGAGGTGGTGGTGTCGCCGATCCGCTCGCGCGACACGTCGCGGCTGGAGCGGGTGGCGGCGCTGGTGTGGGAGGTGACCGCGTCGCGGCGGTACCAGCAGAAGCTCGACGCGATCGACCGCGCGGGCGCGGAGCTTGTGCGGCTCGACGCGGAGGCGGTGCGGAAGCTGCACGTCGCGGACCGGCTGAAGCTGCTGGAGCAGAAGATCATCAAGTTCTCGCACGAGCTGCTGCGGTTTGACCACCTGCTGGTGCGGCTGATCGACGAGCGCACCGGCAAGCTCGAGCTGGTGATCTCCTCGGGCCTGCCGCCGGAGGCGACGGAGGTCGATCTCTACGCGCAGCGCGAGGGCAACGGGATCATGGGGTACGTCGCGGCGACCGGCCGCAGCTACCTCTGCCCCGACATTTCGAGGGACCGGCGGTATGTCACCGGCATGTCGGGCGCGAAGTCGAGCCTGACGGTGCCGCTGCGGCTGCACGACAAGGTGATCGGTGCGTTCAACATCGAGAGCGAGCAGCTCGCGGCGTTCACGGAGGAGGACCGGCAGTTCGCCGAGATCTTCGCCAACCACGTCGCGCTTGCGCTGCACATCCTCGACCTGCTCGTGGTGGAGCGGTGCGCGGCGGGCGAGACGGTGACCGGGACGGTGGAGGGGGAGCTCGACGAGCCGCTCGACGACATCATGCGCGAGGCCGACTGGCTGACGAAGCTCGGCGAGGCGTCGCCGGAGATGCGCGACCACGTGCAGCGGATTGTCGCGGATGTGCAGTCGATTCGCCGCCGTGTGCGCGAGGCGGCGAGCGGCCCGCAGAACATCCTCGGCGCGGAGAAGGTGCTCTCGAACATCAAGGTCGATCCCGCGTTCGCGGGCAAGCACGTGCTCGTTGCGGACGACGAAGGGAAGATCCGCCAGATCATCCGCGACGTGCTGCGGGGCAAGGGCTGCCGCGTCGTGGTATGCAAGGACGGCGGCGAGGCGATCGCGGAGCTGATCTCGTCGCAGGCGGGCGGGGAGATGGGCCGGTTCGACCTGGTGATCAGCGACATCAAGATGCCGGACTACAACGGCTACGAGGTGTTCTCCGCGGCGCGAAAGGCGTACCCGGGAATTCCGGTGGTGCTGATGACCGGCTTTGGCTACGACCCGCACCACTCGATCGTGCGGGCGTCGCAGGACGGTCTGCAGTGCGTGCTGTTCAAGCCGTTTCAGATCGAGCGCCTTCTCGACGAGGTGCGCAAGGCGCTGGGGATCGTCGAGGCGAAGGCGACGGGCTGACTCAAGGGCAGCCGGCGAACCACAGGCTGAGGAACGCGAAGATGTCGGGGACGGCGATGCCGGGCACGCCGTCGATGTCGGCGCTCGGGTCCTGGGCGAACCAGGCGCTCAGGAACGAGAAGATGTCGGGCACGGCGACCAAGCCGTCGCCGTCGAAGTCCGCCCCGCACGGCACGCCGAGCAGGGCGATGTCGTCGCCGGAGATGACGCCGTCGCTGTTGAGGTCGAAGTAACTCCAGGTTGCGCCGGTGCCGACGGTGACAAACCCGTTGACGACGCCGTCGAGGTCGAGCGGGCCGCCGTCATTGGTGTCGATGACCGATTGCAGGATGGACTGGTCCGCTCCATCCGCGGCCTCGTCGCCGTTACAGTCGCCGAAGGTCTCCTCGAAGCCGGTGTCGGTCCAGATGAACAGCGGCTCGTGCATGTCTGCGCAGGGCATCCCGAAGAGCGCGGTCATCTCCCAACGGGTCGGATCGGTGAGGTTGTGGTCGTCGAGCTCCTCGTCGGCCCAGTCGTTGGTGAGCGTCGCGACCGGGCCGCTGAGCGGGCCGCCGTTGCCGCCCTGTGCGCCGATGATCAGGTCCCGCAACCCCTCGGCGACGCTGGCGTGGTTCATGCCCGCGATCGACTGGTCGTACGGCTGCTGCGATTCGCCCCGGAGCTGCGCCGCGCCCTGCGCGTCGATCGCCCAGACGAGCGAGATCAGCGTCGTGTCCGACGCGATGTCGTGCGAGAAGCGAAGATTGACGTTCGGGTCGTACAACCCCGGGAGCGAGCCACCGATCATGCCGCTGGCCGCCTGATACCCGCCGCTGCGCTTGAAGAAGCGGGAGCGGACGATCCATGTCTCGCCCGCGTCGAACGTGCCATTGCCGTTTCCGCCCTCGCTCACGATGGTGACGTTGTGACACCCGCAGAACGCGAGCGACCAGTCCGCGCCGGACCGTTCGAACTGCGGCGTCGTGTAGAAGTCGAGGTCGAGCTGCTCGCTCCACTCGACTGCGCGGCTGGCGATCGAGCCGTACGGACGCATCCCGAAGCGACCGACGTTCGCAAGGTACCGCGTGTGCGCGGTCGATCCCAGCTCGCCGCCGGTGCCGCTGCTGCGATCGATATCAATATCGAGGAAGCCGAACAC
>JAEYNG010000510.1 GCA_023412695.1 Planctomycetota bacterium
ACGACCCACCGCTCGCTCCGCGTCCACAGCAGCCCGCACCACGCGTCCACGCCCAGCACCGCCGCGGCCTGCCCAAACCTCCAGCACCACCGCAACACTTGTTCGCGCGCCACGCCCTCAACGAGCAGCGACGGCTCCTTCCAGCCCCCATCCGCCGCGCTGTTGTGCATCGGCCGCGCTGTCAACCCCGCCCGCGTGATCTCCCCCGCAAGCCCCTCCATCCGCCGCGAGTTCTACGCATCATCAAGCGCAACCGACCATGGGTTCGCCGCGCTCACGATCGCCCACCGCCCCCGCGGCACCACATCCGCCGCCCGCAACACATCCGTCTCCCGCGGCTCACCCGCAAACGTCAGCGCCCCGCGCCCCTCAGGCAGGTGATAGTGCGCCCGCACGTACGCGTCGGCCACCTCCCATTCTCCTCGCGCCCGCGTCATCACGCATTGTTGCCGCGGGCGTACGATCCCGTCGATGGCGAACGATCCGAACGGGGCAGGGGCGGCGAGGACCGGCATGCACAACAACGGCGCGGCCGGGCAGCCGTCGGCACACGCGACCCGCGCGGCCGCCGTCCGCGCCAGTAAGTCCAGCCGGGCACGCTTCACCGAGTACCTCCGCAAGCGCGCCGAGCAGGCCGCCAAGGCCAAGGCCAAGCGCGCCCCGGCCAGAAAGCCCGTCCCCCACACCGAGGGCGCGGCGGGCGACCCCAACAGCCCAGAACGAACCCAGCGCTCCCGCAACTTCTGGACACTTTTCCGCGAGTTCTGGGCCATGCTCCGCGGCCGCAGGCTCGTCGTCTTCGCCTGCATCGGCACGGTCACGCTCTCCGTGCTCACCGGCCTCATCATGCCCGCGGGCACCAAGGTCGTCATCGACTACATCCTCACCGATAACCCCGGCCCCGCCGGCCTGCCCGAGTGGACCCCCACGCGCGACCGCATCCACCTGCTCTGGTACGTCGCGGCCGTGATCACCGCGCTCAATCTGGTCTCCGTCGGCGTCGGCATCTGGGGCCGCTACCGCATGACGATCCTCGCCCAGCGCATGCGCGTGCTCGTCCGCCGGCGCGTCTTCTCCCACGCCTTCCGGCTCCCGCTCACGCGCGTCTACGCCCTGAAATCCGGCGGCGCGGCCAGCATGCTCCGCGAGGACGCGACCCAGGCCGGTGAGCTGCTCTTCAGCCTCCTCTACAACCCCTGGCGCGCGATCGTCCAGCTCGTCAGCACGCTCATCATCCTCGCGATCGTCGATTGGCGGCTCCTCCTCGGCGCGCTTGTGCTCATCCCCGCCGCCTGGTGGAGCCAGAAGACCTGGATCAGCCGCATTCGCCCCGTCCACCGCGAGGCCCGCGCGACGCGACAGGCCATCGACGCCCACGCGACCCAGGCGTTCGCCGGCATGCGTGTCGTCCGCGGCTTCTCGCGCGAGCGCGGCGAGGCCGCGCGTTTCACCATCGGCAACCACCTCCTCTCCCGGCAGGAGATGCTCGCCTGGGTCTGGTCCCGCGCGATGGAAGTCGTCTGGATGGTGCTCATCCCCCTCGGCTCCGTCGCCGTCCTGCTCTACGGCGGCTGGCAGGTCATCGAGGGCAACCTCACCATCGGCGACGTGATGATGTTCTCGGCCTACCTCATCATGCTCCTCGGCCCGCTCGAGGCCCTCTCCGCGAGCGCAACCAGCATCCAGAGCCAGCTCGCCGGCCTCGACCGCGTCCTCGACTTGCTCGAGGAAACGCCCGAGTTCCAAGCCCCCGTTCCCGCCGACCGCAAGCGCGGCACGCTCATCGCACGCTCCGAGGGCTGGCGCGACGACAGTTGGCCGCAGGAAGCGACCGGCCGCGTGCTCGACCCCGCCCGCGTGCAGGGCCGCATCACCCTCCGCGACGTCTCCTTCCGCTACCCCACCCCGCCCGGCTCGCCCCCGTCCAGCGAGTGGGTCCTCGCCGGCATTAACCTCGACGTCCACCCCGGCAAGACGGTCGCCCTCGTCGGCCCGAGCGGCGCGGGCAAGACCACGCTCTGCAACCTCGTCGCACGCTTCTACGACCCCGTCGAGGGCGCCGTCTCGCTCGACGGCGTCGACCTGCGCGAGATCGACGTCGCCTCCTACCGCGCCCTCCTCGGCATCGTCGAGCAGGACGTCTTTCTCTTCGACGGCACCATCCGCGAGAACATCGCCTACGCCCGCCGCGGCGTCACCGACGAGCAGGTCCGCGAGGCCGCACGCGCCGCCCACGCCCACGACTTCATCCAGAAGCTCGAGCAAGGCTACGACACGCTCATCGGCGAACGCGGCGTCCGCCTCTCCGGTGGCCAGCGCCAGCGCCTCGCCATCGCCCGCGCACTCCTCGCAGACCCGCGCATCCTCATCCTCGACGAGGCGACCAGCAACCTCGACTCCGAGAGCGAGGCGCTCATCCAGGAGTCTCTCCGGGCCCTGATGCGCGGCCGCACGTGCTTCGTCATCGCCCACCGCCTCAGCACCATCCGCCACGCCGACCAGATCGTCGTCCTCGAGAAGGGCCGCATCACCGAGACCGGCACCCACGACGAACTCGCTCAGCGCGAGGGCCGCTACTGGGAAATGCTCCGCCGCCAGCTCCACCCCGGTGGCGCGGCCTCAACCGTCGGCGCGATCGATGCGAGAAAGTTAGTTGAGCCGGACTGACCGCATGGGAAGCTCAAACGCTAAGGCAGATCGGTTGGCCTCGGCGGCCCCACACGCATCAAGTCGTCGCGGCACCGCGCGGCGGCCCGAAGGCGTTCCATGATCACCGCGTCCGTCGTGCCGCCACCCGCCACGATCTTCAACGACCCCCCCGGCACCGCGTGCGCAACCAGATCGATCGGTGCGTTCGGCGCAACGAACAACTGCAGCGACGGCCCGTCCGGATACACCTTGACGACCCTTGCTCCCTCGAGCCCATCGCCCCAGAGCGTGGCCGCGATGCCCGTCGCCTGCACCGCGACACGCTCGGCAACCGACCGATGCGGATGAATGTACTTGATGATGACACGCCGCTCGTCTTCCGGTGCCTCATCCGCCGGAAGGAGCCGCCAATCCTCCCCAACAAACTTCGGGCAGCACGCCCAATCAAACGCAAATCGCATTGGAAGCGTCGCTGTACGAGGCTTGCACCGCGAGACTCCGTCTTCGGCAACCGCACCCGCCCAGTTGATCGTGAGATCGCAAACGACCCCCTGAAGGGCAAAGCGATTCTCGCGCCCTGCCGCGGCGTCAACGATGGCGATACTCCACTCCGTCGGCGGTCGCTCATTGAATCGCGCGGCCCAGTACCGCTGCTCAGCGATCATTGCAGTATCGGTGACTCCAAGCGTCTCCGTCGCGAAAGGATCGAGGCCAAACGTGGACGTCAGCATCTGATCGCTATGCGCCATGTCAACACGCCGCATCTCTCGCCGAAACCACTCCTCAACGGGCATGAGCACGTGCGCCGTCCAGCCGTCCTCGCCGCCGGAGATATATGTCTGGTAGTTGGAGATCACGCGGTCCTTGTTCGCCGCGTACCACTCGCGGCACCACGCGACGATGTCGCCCTCGGCCTTGAGTTGTTCCCGTGTGTACCGAAAGTCATAGTCCAGCACGTCGCGGATGCGTTCAGCGCCTTCCGGCGACGCAAGATCGTGAGCGTCGCACAGGACGGCAACACCTGCTTCTAGCACACCTTCCTGCCTGAGATCATGCAGCAGCCCCACAAGCGGCCCGCTGATGCCGCCTCCGGGACAGTTCTGGCTCAGATGCCTGACCAGCACTTCGACCGCCCCGTCGGCCGCGAGCGCTTTGATGAGGTGCGGGCGAATCTCGCCGAGAAGCTCATCCTCCGGATCGACCCGACCGCCGGCGATCATGTGCTCAACAAGCAGCCGCCTGTCCTCGCGTGTCGCTCGCTTGCCGACAAGCTCGAGTTTCAGGCCCTCGATCGACCCCCAGTTGCTCTTCGTCACCACCCCGCCGGGCACCAGCTTCTGCCGTTCAACCTCGAACTCCTGGTGAATGTCAAACGACAACCCAGGGATACGGGACGAGCCGCTGGCCTCGCCAACTTTTTCCTGCGACGGCGGGTCATCGACGCCCATCCCAAAGGTCGTTCCGGCCAGCACGCAGAGAATGTGCACCCACGTCATAAAGTTCCATTCGCCGCCAGATGCTTCCCGGTTCGGTCAGCTGCTGCACTGCCCACGCTGCCCGACGCTCAAACGCAGCGCCATCCATCGACAGTTCAACTGAAGAGAAAGCTCGTCGAGCCATAGTCTTCTCGCGATCTGCCGCGAATATCAAATGCCCACGGCGTATACCCGGCATCGCAGATCCTCGCCGAGTACCCGTAGGAGTTCGGGCACGAGCGGCTTGAGAGCATCGACGTCACTACTTACAGCGAGCAGCACGACCACCGGGATCGGCAGCGTAGACAGATTCTGCTGCGACTTCATGCGGCGATCAGTCGTCACGAAAACCTCGAACGCCGTGGCCGCAAGACTCAGCAGCTCACCATTCCCTTTGTCCGCCCATCCCATCCGATAGGTTGTCTGCACCGTGTGCCCGATCAGCAGCGGCCCGAGCGGTCGCGGTACGCAATGGTCAAACAGCACCCTCACGCCGCCTTCGCCCCGGTCAGTGGCGCGAGCAAACCTCGCGCGGCCAAATCCAGCACGGCGATCGCCTGCTCGCGCGTCACGCCCTCGAAGTGATCCAGAAAAGTGTCAAGGTCGTGATTCGCGCGCAGATAGTCAAACAGCGTGCGGACCGGCACTCGCGTCCCGCGGAAGACCGGCTCGCCGCCCAGCCGCTCAAGATCGACGGAAATGAACGGATGCAGCGGGCTCGATTGTGGAAGCTGCTCCATGCAAAACTATAGACAGCACTCTTCCGCTCGCGGCGTTGATACCGGCTGATCCCAGCTCCGATACACTCCGCCGGGGTGCCTCGCGGCCGCTCGCGCAGCTCCAGCAGAGACCGCATATGAAGATCGTCATCCCCGGCGGCTCCGGTCAGGTCGGCGCCATCCTCGCCCGCCACTTCCGCGCCCGCGGCCACGACGTCGTCATCATCAGCCGCAAGCCCGGCGAGCCCGGCACCCCCTGGCGCACCATCGTCTGGGACGCCGTCTCCCTCGGCCCCTGGGCCAGCGAGCTCGACGGCGCGGACGTCGTTATCAACCTCGCCGGCCGCAGCGTCAACTGCCGCTACAACGAGAAAAACCGCCGCGACATCATGGCCTCGCGCATCGACTCCACCCGCGTCGTCGGCAACGCCATCGCCAAGGCCCAGCGACCGCCGCGCGTCTGGCTGCAATCCAGCGGCGCAACGATCTACGCCCACCGCTTCGACGCCCCGAACGATGAAGCCACCGGCATCATCGGCGGCGACCCGCGAGAGCAGGGCGCGCCTGCCTCGTGGAACTTCAGCATCGAGGTGGTCAAGGCGTGGGAACAGGAACTCGCCGACGCGAAAACGCCCGCGACGCGCAAGGTCATCCTCCGAATGGCCATGGTCATGAGCCCCGACAAGGGCGGCATCTTCGACACGCTCGCCACCCTCGTCCGTCGCGGCCTCGGCGGCAACGTGGGGGGGGGCGGCGGCAGGCAATACGTATCGTGGGTCCACGAAGCCGACTTCCTCCGCGCTGTCGAGTTCCTCATCGAGCGCGAATCGCTCGACGGCCCCGTCAACATCGCGTCCCCGAATCCGCTCCCCTACAGCGACTTCATGCGCGCCCTGCGCAACGCGATGGGCGTGAAGATCGGCCTCCCCGCGACGCGCCTCATGCTCGAACTCGGCGCGATCTTCATGCGCACCGAGACCGAGCTCGTGCTCAAGAGCCGGCGCGTCGTCCCCGGCCGCCTCCTCGACGCCGGCTTCGACTTCACCTTCCCCGACTGGCCGGCCGCCGCGAAGGAACTCGTATCCCGTTGGAAGTACCGGCGCACGTGACACTGCACGAACGCCCGCAATCACGCCGACATCCGACGTCTGACATCCGACATCCGACATCCGACGTCTTACGCCCTCACCGCCCCTTCGATCCCCTCCGGCCGCTCATACGCCAGCCCGAAG
>JAEYNG010000513.1 GCA_023412695.1 Planctomycetota bacterium
GTCCATAGTCGGCCGCCTCCATCGCGGCGTCTCCCCGTCGCCGCGGCCGCAGTGTACCGCGCGGTCCGGCTCGAACATGCGGTCCCGGCTCCATACCATGCTGCCGCACCGAGTTTTCCGCCACGGCAATGGAGTGCCACAATGGCCAAAGGCAGCACCGCCCGCACGAAATCTTACGCCGCGTCCAAGCGCGACAAGATCACCCTCGGCAAGATCGTCGAGCTCGCCGACCGTATTTCGAAGTCCGCGTTCGCCGGGCGAGAGCCCAAGGTCGAGATCCCCAGCCGCACGCGCAGCAACACCATCTGGAATAAGAAGCGCGGCATCCTCGAGATGGGCGACGCCGCGTCCGAGCGCGAGCTGTTCAACCTCAACCAGGCCAAGCAGTTCATGCAGACGATGCTGCACGCCAGCACGATCAAGGACCTGATCGAGGCCGACAAAACCAGCAGCCTCCGTGGCGTGTTCTACAAGGCCAAGCACACCGTCGCCGGGACGAAGGAGAATACCTTCGACACGCAGGACGAGAGCGACCCGATCCTCGAAGATCTCGAGGTCACGCTCGGCGTGCTGCGCGAAGAGCTGCACATCTTCGCCGAGAACCGCGGCACGCTCGTCGGCAACATCACGATCATCGACAAGGGTGACGAGATCAACGCCCGCAAACAGGGCTCCGGCGGCTGGGGCATCCCGTCGATCGTCGAAGCCGATGCAATCCAGTTCGGCAAGTGCGAAGCGAAGTTTGTCCTGCACGTTGAGAAGGGCACCGTCTGGAACCGCTTCAACGAGGACCGGTTCTGGGAGAAGCACAACTGCATCCTCACGCACGGCGCGGGCCAGCCCCCGCGCGGCGTTCGGCGGCTCCTGCAGCGCTTCAACCAGGAGCTCAAGCTCCCGATCATCTGCGTGCTCGACTGCGACCCCTGGGGACACTACATCTACAGCGTGATCAAGCAAGGCTCGATCTCGCTCGCGTTTGAATCGACGCGGCTGGCGATCCCCGAGGCCAAGTTCCTCGGCATCCGCGCCAAGGACTACGAGGCGTGCAGCCTCCCCGAGGCGGTGAAGATCGACCTCTCCGACAACGACGTGAAGCGTGCGAAGGAAATCGCCGCGTACCCGTGGTTCGAGAGCCATAAGGGCTGGCAGAAGGAGATCTCGCATCTCCTGAAGAACGGCTTCAAGATGGAAGTCGAAGCCATGATCACCAAGGACATCTCGTACGTCACTGAGCAGTACGTCCCGCAGCGCCTCAAGGCCAAGGACTGGCTGGACTGATCTGGCTGGGAAATCCCTGAATTAATCCTCAAATAGGGGGCGATCCAGCGCGCGCTGGCCGCGTACGTGGGCTATGCACAAACCAAGACTGTTTGTCGCGGCCGCCGCGGTTCCCCTCTGCCTCGTCGCTGCATCCCAAGCTCAGACTTGCAACGCCCTCGGGGTCCCTCAAAACGGGTATCCAAGCTACCAGGAACGCGCAGTCCACGTCCTGACGAACGCGGTACGTATCGCGCCGCAGCAGTACCGCGACGCGTATCTGAACGCCCCGAGCATCCTGACGCCCGCGGCGTACCCGGCCGTCGGTCCGCTGAACTGGTCGCCGACGCTGAATCAGGCCGCCCGGTTTCACGCGACGGGCATGGCGACCACGCCCGGCTGCCAGTTCAGCCACACCTCGTGCGACGGCACGTCGTGGAGCAGCCGCATCCGCTCGTTCTACCTCGACAGCCAGAACATTGGTGAGAACATCGCGGCGGGACAGACGACGCCGCTGAACGTCGTGAACGCGTGGCTGTTGGACAACGTCAATGGCGTCCCTGCGCCTGACCGCTCATCCGGCGACGGCCACCGCCGCAACATCATGAACGGCAACTACACCGCTGTCGGCCACGGCTACGCCACAGGGCCGAACGCCTACGGCCGATACTGGGTGCAGGACTTCGGCGGGGTGATCCCCACCAACCTTCGCTGCCGCCCCGTGCCCGCGGCATCGCACATCGTGCAGGGCTCGACGGTCAGCTTCCTCGCGAACTACTACGACGCTAACAACCAGCCGCCGCAGTCGGCACAGGTCTTTATCAACGGCGTCGCGAGCCCGATGTCCGTGCACCTCGGCACCGCGGCCCGTGGCACATACCGCTTCCAGTCCGGATCGACCGGCGCGTGCCGCTCGTACCACTTCGTCTTCCGCGACGCGAGCGGCGCAACGATCCGCTACCCGGCCCGCGGCGAGCTGCGCACGACCACCGAGGGCGGGTGCGGCGAGACGTATGTCGATTCCGGCACGCCGGAGCCGTGTCTGGCCGACTTCGACGATAACGGCACACGCGATGTACCGGACATCTTTGCGTTCCTGTCGGCATGGTTCGCGCGCGATCCCGCCGCGAACTTCGACGGGGCAAGCGGAGTCGAGGTCCCCGACATCTTCGCGTTCCTGTCGCTCTGGTTTGCCGGCTGCGAGTGATCGTCCCGGCGGAACTCGCGCAGAGGCGACAGGTATACTCCGCCGATGAACGCGCGCGGCGTGAGCACGGCTTTGCTGATCGGGGTCGCGGCGGTCGGTGCATCGTGCACCGGCCTCGAGCCCGCGGCGATCAGCGCGGGCGCATCCGCGGCCCAGTCCGGCGCAACCTTCTTCACTCAGGGCCGCTTCACGGCCGTTGAACTGGCTTCGTTCACTGATGCGCTCGACGCTGTGCACGCCGCGGCGACCGACATGTCGCTCGACCTGATCGAGGACACGATCGAGGACGGCCGCGCCCGCATCGTGTATCGCGACGAGCGCAACCAGTCGATCGTCGTTGTCATCCAGCGTCGGACCGAGTCCGTCACGCGTGTCCGGGCCGATGTCGGCACGTTCGGCGAGAACGGCCTCGCGAGCCTGCTCCTGCGGCAGATGTCCGCCAAACTCCGCGAGATGGAGGCCCACGGTGGCACCGCCGGTGCTGTGGAGCCCGAACTGCCGGAGAACTGACGCCCAGCCGCGAAGCGCAGGCCCGCTGGCCGTGTTCAGTACCTCTTGGATTTGCTTTGACCCGGCCCCTCAGGGCCCCTTGAATTGCGAACGTCGGAGCAATCGCCGCGGCCTCGGAGCCACCCCATGCTGCAACTCGCCTTCCTCCCCAACATCGGCACCACCGAGCTGATCGTCCTCCTGGTCATCGGGCTTCTGCTCTTTGGCCGCCGCCTGCCGGAGGTCGGCCGCAGCTTGGGCAAGGGGATCGTGGAGTTCAAGAAGGGCCTGAAAGGCATCGAGGACGAGGTCGAGACCGCGTCCAGTCAGCGTGCCCAGACGGCTCGCACCGCCCCGACCCTTCCCGCGGACGCCGCGCCCGCCGCGAGGCTGGAGCAGCCCAGCGTGCAGGGTCAGGACGTCCGTGTCAGCCGTTCCGACTCCGTCCCGGGCTGAATCCGCCGGATTTGGCCGCGGCCGCGGAGCGGCATAAACTCTGCCCACCTTGCCGAGGTAGCTCAGCTGGTTTAGAGCGCTGGATTCATAACCCGGAGGTCGTGGGTTCGAGTCCCACCCTCGGCACTTTTCTGGTCGATCGAGATGGGGGCGGTCGCGGGCTGCTGCTGTTCCCGACTACGCCGGCATAGCTCAGCGGTAGAGCAACGGTTTTGTAAACCGTAGGTCGTGGGTTCGATTCCCACCGCCGGCTTTCCACCCGCGACAGCCGCTGTCGCGATCGATCCCTCAGCGGGGGTGTGGAAACACGGGCCAGCGGCCGATACAGTCCGCACCCCACTGGGCGTGTACCGAAGTGGCCAAACGGGTCAGACTGTAAATCTGATGGCATTAGCCTTCGTTGGTTCGAATCCAACCGCGCCCACTTCCCCCTTTCCAAGAAACCACGAACGCACCCGCCGGCCCATCGCGGCGGGTATTGTGCCGCGCCCTACTGGTCTGCGCGGTTACCGGACGTAGGCCCGACGTCGTTGCTCAATCACAAACGCGCTGACCCACGCCCCGTGATACATTCCCCTCACGAATGGGCCAGTTCCGCATCAACTCCATGGGCCTCGGCGGTGTGCAGGCGGTGGCGTCCAAGCCGCCAGAGGTCGAGGCCGAGCGCGCGCCCGCCCGCGCGGCCCTGCTCGAAGTCTCTTGGGAGGTCTGCAACCAGCTCGGCGGCATCTACCAGGTCATCCGCTCGAAGGCCCCGACGATGGTCAAGCGGTGGCGCGAGCGATACCTCCTCGTCGGGCCGTACGTCCCCGCCCGCGCCGCGCTCGAGTTCGAGGAGCGCCGCGCCAGCGGCTGGGTCGGCCGCATGCTCGACGCGCTCAAGGCCGAGGGC
>JAEYNG010000516.1 GCA_023412695.1 Planctomycetota bacterium
GACCAGACGCGGTGCATCCGCCAACCAAGGCTCTCGAGCACCTGCCGGCGAAGACGGTCGCGATCACGCGCCGTCCCCGCAGCGGCATACACACGCCCGTCGCACTCGATGCCGATGAGGTATCGGCCAGGCTGATCGGTGTCGCGTACGGCGAGGTCGATTCGGTACGCCGAGCATCCGACCTGCGTGTCCACCGTGTAGCCGCGGGACTCGAGCTGGCGCCGGATGCTGTCCTCGATGCCGAGAGGGGCTGCAACGGGCGCATCGTCCGAGGCTTCGCCGATCGCGGCAGGACCGCGTTCAGCATACTCGAGAAATGACTTGAGATGGGCCGCGCCCACAGCCTGCGTCCGGGCGAGGTCGATCTGATCCGCACGGATCGACGAGAACACGATGACCTGCCTCCGGGCACGCGTCACCGCGACGTTCAGGCGGCGTTCGCCGCCGTCGAGGTTGAGCGGGCCGAAGTTCATCGCGAACTGCCCCGCGGCATCGGGGGCATAACACACGCTGAAGAGGATGATGTCGCGCTCATCACCCTGTACGTTCTCGAGGTTTTTGATGAACACGGGCTCATCGCCGCCCGCACCGTTCATCGCCGCGTCAAGGGCGGGGTCCGCACGCCGCGCGGCGTCGAGCAGGTCCTCGATCAGCGTTTGCTGCGCCCGGCTGAACGTGACGACGCCGATGCTCGTCGAAGACGCCTCCGGGTCGGTGAGCCGCTTGACCAGTTCCGCAACGATCGCCTCGGCCTCGACACGGTTCGTGCGCGTGCGGCCACGGTCGTAAACGCCGGGCACTCGCCGCAACGACACGCCGAGCGTGTCGCCGCGGTCCTGCGGCACAGGGAACGTGAGCAGGCGGCCCTGGTAATAGTGATGGTTGCTGAACGCGATGAGGCTCTCGTGCCGCGAGCGGTAGTGCCAGAGCAGCCGCATTGACGGCAGTCCAGACGCAACACATTCGTCCAGCACGCTCTCGAGCTCTTCGAGGTCGTCCTCATCCGCGGGGTCGCCGTCCTCGGTGTCCATCTTCTGGAAGAAGTTGGTCGGCGGGAGCTGCTTCGAGTCGCCGACCACGACGACAGATGTGCCGCGGGCGATCGCGCCGATCGCGTCCCATACGGGGATCTGCGAGGCCTCGTCGAAGACGACAAGGTCGAACGGGGGGTACGCGGGGTCGAGGTACTGCGCGACGGACAGCGGGCTCATCAGGAAGCACGGCTTGAGCAGCGGCAGCAGATTGGGCAGCTTGCCGATGAGCCGGCGAACGGGCATGTGGCGGCGCTGGAGGCGGAGCTGATGCGCGAGGACGCCCATCTCCGACGTGGGCGCGGCCCCGCCCTCGCCTGGCGCGGGAGGCACATGGCTCGCCACCCGAGCGGCGACGAGCTGCGCCGAGAGCTCGAGCCAGCGGCGGTCGAGTGCGCGGAACCGCTCGACGAGGCTCTCGTGCGCCGCCGCGTTGAACTCACGAAGCTCCGGCGTCGCGTCGCTGATCGCCGCGGTCCACTCGCGTGCAAAGGCTCGTCGGAACCCTGGCACAAGCTGATCGGCCGCGACATCCCCGGCTTCGAGCGCCGCCGCGAGCGGATGGAGGGGCGCATCCAACCGCGACCGCGCGCGTCGCCAGTGACACCAGTCGTCAAGCTCCGGCAGCGCGGCCCGCCACCGGGCGAGCGTTGCCCGCGCCGATGCGAAGTACGACGGCTCCCCACGCTCCGCGAGCGGGCTCGCGGTGATCAGCAGCAGTTCATCGAGCGAAGCAATCGCGGCGAGCAGGTCCTTCCACGCACTGAGGACCCTTGCAACTGCGGCCTGCATCGCCGGAGCGTGGAGCCGGTCGATGTCTGTGCTCGCAAGCGAGATCGCACGTTCGGCGATCGCACCACACACAGGCCCCGCCGGTGTCGCTGCGATGAGCTCTCGCGCCCGCGTCGCCCATTGCAACGCGGACTTTGCCGCGATCCAGTCCGCCTCGCCACCGCGATGCACCCTGCCGAAGTATCGATCACCCCCAGAGGCGCCGGAAGCAAGCCATCTCGACTCGTCGCGACATCGGCGTGCGGCGTCGAGCTCGTTCACCAGCGCCGGCGTCTCCGGCAGGGCACCTTTCCACGCGGCCTGCACGGTCCGTCGCGGGGATCGGCATGCAAACCAGCGGAACGGCCACGGCTTGGCGTGCCCTGTCCGCAGCGACGCGATCAGCCCCTCCAGGTTGAGGTCAAAAACCTGCTCTGTCGCGTGCGTCAGAATCTTTGACCTCGCGGCGTCGCGTGCCTCGCCGCGAGTGATAAGCGTCTCAAGCTGCGTGCGCAGCTCGCTCCACCCCGGCTCCCGCAGAATCGTGGACGTCACGCCAGGACAACTCTGCAGCAGCTCGCTCACGGCCATCAGCCATTCCAGCTCGCCGCGATTCAAGCTCTCCACTGCCGTCGCGTGCTCGGGCACGATCGCATCGAGCACGGCCCGCACAGCGGCCTTCGCCTGTGCCACGGCGTTCTGCACGTGGTCGATCGCCTTCGTCGCATCCGACGGGAGCGACTCGCGCCACTCCGCACGGCCGATCTCGCGCAGCGGGTGCGAGGAAAGGTCACCCAATGGTGCGGCCGCGCCGGCGGCTTCCTGGACCGACTGCCGCCATCCTTCAAACTGCGCGGCCGTAGTCGAGCCGACATGGCGCATCGAAAGCGGCACCTCGGGCGCATGCTCCAGCGACACCGACTCCGACGCCACGTCGTAAACGCTCCGCCCCAGCGGGTGCGCCTTGTGCAGGGCGGCAACATACGCGTTCAGGTGCTCGCGTGCGGCCGTCAACTCCTCCGCGTGCGCACGCCACTGATCCGGTTCGCGCGTTCCCGCGGCCTGAAACGCACGGGCGATCTGGTCGAGCACCTCACGCTTCGATGCCTTGTTCGAGTGCACCTCGAGGCAGAAGGGCCCGAGGCCGACACGCTCGAGCCGGCTGCGCACAACGCTCAGCGCGGCCATCTTCTCCGCGACGAACAGCACGCGCTTCCCCGCCGCCAGCGCCCCCGCGATGATGTTCGTGATCGTCTGCGACTTGCCCGTGCCGGGCGGCCCTTCGAGCACGAACGTCCGCCCTTCGGTCGCCGCCGCGACAGCCGCGAGCTGCGACGAGTCCGCATCCAGCGGCGTCAACGCCGCCTCCAACGGCACATCCGCCCGCTGGTCCGCAGCCTCAAACGGCTCCGCCGCGCGATCGACCAGATGCGTCACCACGCGGCTGCGGCGCAGGTCTTCCTCGCGCTCCTGCAGGTCGAGCCACATGAGGAACTTGGAGAACGTGAACAACCCGAGGCTCGCGCTGTCGCGCACCTCCCACCCGTCGATGTTGACGATCGCCTCGCGGAAGCGGCGCAGCACGAGCGCGACATCGACGCCGGCATCATCCTCCGGCAGCTCCCGCAGCCGCGACGCGTCAATCTCGAACTCCTGAGCAAGCTTTTCGACGAGCGTGATGTTGATCCGCGGCTCTTCATCCGCCGCCACGATGCGGAAGCTCTCGTTGATTGACCGCCGCTCCAGCGTCACCGGGACAAGGATGAGCGGCGCTGTCCGCTGCCCGCGCGAATCGCCCGGTTCCTGCCAGATCAGTGAGCCGAGCGCCAGGAAGAGTGTGTTCGCCCCGTTTTCATCGATGCTCAGCTTCGCCTCGCGCGAAATGCTGGTGAGCTTCTTTGCCAGCTCCGCGGGTGCAACCGTCGCTCGCACCCGCCCGGCACGCAGCTCCTCCGAGATCGCCTGCGCGCGCGTCTCCGCCAATACGGCCGATTGCACATCCGCGGTCTCCGCCGCGGGTAGATCGAGCTTCGGGAAGACGTGCAGGGTCTTCCCCGAGGCAAGCGCGTTTTCCAAGGCCGCGGCGTTGGGGCACTCCAATACGACGCTCTGCGATGTCTCACGGAAGTTGATCAATCTGTTGCGCAGCGACAGGTCGAGCAGGCGACGCTTCCATCGCTCGACCCGGCCCCGCGGCGTCTCCACGGGCTGCGCCTCCGCCACGTCCCGCGTCTTCTCCGACGCCAGGCTCGCCGGCGCGACTGTCCGATCTACCTGCCCGCCATGCACGACTACGACCCCGCCCGTCCGCAACGGCAACGGCCGGATCTTCGCCCGCCTCGCGGCGTGTACGTCGATCGCCATCGCGAAGCGCTTGTGATCGGCGAGCAACGTGCGGCCACGACGCGCGGCGTCGTCAAACGACATCGGCGGCGAACCTGTCACCCCCACGGCCTCGATCACAACGATCTCCCCGAGCTCGACACGATTGATGATGCGCGAGTGCGAATCAATCACCGCCCCCGAGAACGCCTCTTCCACCAGCCAAGCGCCGACGAACGCGTGGCCGCTCTGAACGATGAGCAACGGGTGCAGCCCCGCCTGCTCGATCGCCGCCGCGAGCACGACGGCGATGTCAAGACACGTGCCGAGTTTTCCGTCGAGCACCTGGTCGGCCAGCCGCACCTTCTGCCCGCTCGTCTCAAAGCTCGCGGGCGGGTTGATGTACCCGATGCCGCGTTGCAGCATCGCGGTGTAGATCGCCGCGATAATCGCACGCGCGCGGTCCGCCCGCTTGGATTGGTACCCCGTGATCGCGCCGTCGCCCGTCCACTCGCCCAACAACACGCTTGACTCTGCGAGCAACTGCTCGATCGACGGGTGGTTCGGCGTCACGAACGCCGCGAGTATCTCCGGCAGCTCGTTGCCGCCCCCCCACTCTGTCGCCGCGAGCACATCGATCCGCGACGACGCCCGCGACAGGACTTCTCCCCGCGCCGATGCCTCGACCCGCAGTTCGCCTGCCTCTCGCTCGGTCTGGCTGCCCAGCAGCGCCGGCGACAGTGCAATATCGATCGCCGCGAGGTTGTAGGTCGTGCCCGGGGCGATCCGTGCGATCCGGGCCTCCCACGGCGGCGCGAGCCCCTCCGGCGCGCCGGAAACCACCGTCGCACGAACGGTAATCTCCTCGAGGTCCGCATCGGTCCGGTTCGTCAGCGAGATGCGTCGCACGAACCGCACGCCGTTCTGCTGGAGCGCAAAGTTCACGCACCGCGCATGCTCGATAGCGATCCCCAGCTTCGCCGGCTCTGCCTGCGCTGTTATCTGCTCGTCGTTCAACATCGCCTCCTGCGTTCGAGCGTACCGCGCCGACGGAGCGCGTGCTGTTGCGCATCACTTGCTGCCGATGCATTTGGAGAATAGGAATCAGTCTCTCACCAAACGTTCATGATTCGGATCATGTTCGGAGGCCTGGATGATCGAGATTCGATCGCTTTGCAAGACGTTCGGATCGTTCACCGCCGTTGACAACGTCTCGTTCACCGTCAATCGCGGCGAGGTCCTGGGGTTCCTTGGCCCGAACGGCGCGGGCAAATCGACCACCATGAAAATGCTCACCGGGTTCCTCGCGCCGACGAGCGGGACCGCGGTGGTCAACGGGCACGACGTGCTCGAGGAGCCGCTCGCCGTCAAGGAGGCCATCGGCTACCTGCCCGAGGGAGCGCCGGCGTACCCGGACATGACGCCCGCATCGTTCCTGCGGTTCATCGCGTCGGTGCGGGGGCTGGGCGCCCGGGCCGCCGCGACGCGCATCGCCGAGCTGGTCTCGATGGTCCACCTCGAAGGCGTGATGCAGCAATCGATCGAGACGCTGTCGAAGGGGTATAAGCGGCGCGTGGGGCTCGCCGCCGCCCTCATGCACGACCCCGAGGTGCTCGTCATGGACGAGCCGACCGACGGGCTCGACCCCAACCAGAAGCATGAAGTCCGCGAGCTCATCCGCCGGATGGCCCCACGCAAGGCGATCGTGCTCTCCACGCACATCCTCGAGGAAGTCGAGGCCGTCTGCACCCGCGCGATCATCATCAACCGTGGCCGCGTCGTCGCCGACGGCTCACCCGCGGACCTGCAGGCACGTTCGCCTTTGCACAACGCCGTGCGGCTGGCGGTGCGCCTCGGCAGCGGTGTCTCCCCCGACGCCGCACGGGCCGAGCTCGCGCGTTTGCGATACACCGAGGATGTCCGGCGCGAAGCGTCCGACAACGGCGTATGCCAGTTCGTGCTTGTGCCGAGACCCGGTGCACAGCTGCTGCCGGAGGTCACGCAGTTCGTCCGCGCCAAGGGGTGGGAGGTGGACGAGCTTCGCGTCGAAGCCGGCCGCCTCGATGAGGTCTTCCGATCCATTACCGCCACGAACGGAGGTGCGCGATGACCACCATGCCCGCATCCGCCGCGGCCGCCTCAACCGCACAACCCCACGGCGGCGCGAATGCCTTCACACGCCTGAACGCGGTGCTCCGGCGAGAGCTCGCCGGGTACTTCATTACGCCCGTCGCCTACGTGTTCATCGTCATCTTCCTGCTCGTCATCGGCCTGTTCACATTCAACACGCGCATGGGCGCGCTGTTCGAACGCGGTCAGGCCGACCTTCGCCCGTTCTTCATGTATCACCCCTGGCTCTACCTGTTCCTCATCCCCGCGATCTCCATGCGCCTCTGGGCCGAGGAACGCCGCCAGGGCACGCTCGAACTGCTCCTCACGCTGCCGATTCCGCTCTGGACCGCGGTGCTGGGCAAGTTCCTTGCGGCGTGGGCGTTCACATCAATCGCCCTCACGCTCACCTTTCCGCTGTGGATCACGATCAACTACCTCGGCGACCCCGATAACGGCGCGATCGCCGCGGGCTACATCGGCTCGCTGCTGATGGCCGGCGCATACCTCGCGATCGGCTCGTGCATCTCCGCGCTCACCCGCAACCAGGTCATCGCCTTCGTGCTCACCGTCGTGGCCTGCTTCCTCTTCATGCTGCCCGGGCTTACCGGCGTCGGGGCATCCCTCAGCGGGCTTCTCCCGCAGTCGGCGATCGACACCGTCAGCTCCTTCAGCTTCCTCATGCGTTTCGAGTCGATCAGCAAGGGCGTGATCGACCTCCGCGACGTGGTCTTCTTCCTGTCCGTGATCGCGATCTTCCTCTTCGGGACCGCCGCCGCGGTGGAAGCGAAGAAGTCGGGCTGACCCGTGCGCTCTTTTCCTTGCGCGCGTGTCCGTGTTGAACTGCTTGAGTCGTACCTTTGCCGGATCCAAGTATGCGTGGAACATCCCTGCTCTCCGCCGGCGTATTCGCGGCCGCGTTCCTCGGGTTTGTGGCGATCAACATCCTCGCGAGCGTCGGAATGCGCGGCGCCCGGCTCGATCTGACCGAGGGCCGCCTCTACACCCACTCCCAAGGCT
>JAEYNG010000001.1 GCA_023412695.1 Planctomycetota bacterium
CCCGAGCGGCACGGCCGTCGCGTGGACCTCTATGGTCCACACGCCCGCCTCCGGGGCGTCAACACGCACCTGCTCGATGTTGTTGACGTGGTCCTCCTGCGTGCGGACGGCGGCCGCGTTCAGGCTCGCCGGGTTCAGCGTCCACGGATAGTGCCGAGTCCCGCCGGGCGAATACACCTTCAGATCGAGGTCGTTGACCAGCGACGGGATGACATTCGGGGTGCCGGACGGGTCGTCCCATGCCGCGGTGACGACAAGCGGTGCCGAGCCGGCGGGGACTGTGATTGTGTAGATGTCCACGAACTGCTGGCTGAGCTCACCCTCCGTGACCGCCCCGCTGCGCAGCAGGTCGATGGCCGCGTCGGCGCGGATCGAGCCGTAACCGAACTTGTAATCCGGCCCCGTGTTCCCGCGATCGACGGCGCTCTGCGCCAGCAGAACCTTCAGCGTCGAGTTCCGCGGCAGGGGCTCGCCGGGCCGCAGCGCCTTCCAGTCCTGCAGGATCAAAGCCGAAATGCCCGCCGCGGTCGGTGAGGCCATGGACGTTCCGCAGAGCACCGAATACGAGGTGTTGCTCCCATTCGAGCAGCTCGTCACGCCGAAGTCCCCGCTGCTCTGACAGCCGGGGGCGGAGAAGTCCGGCTTCAGGCGGCCGTCATCGGTCGGCCCCCAGCCGCTGAAGTCCGTCATCGAATCGTTGTTGGCATTGAGCGCGCCGATCGAGAGATGATTCTTTGCGCCGCCCGGGGGGCCGATCGTCCGGAACCCGCCGTTGACGTCGCAGCGTCCGCCCTGCTCGTTGCCCGCGGCCCAGACCACGCGGAACCCCTCGCCCGCCGAGTTGCTCAGACTGCCGCGGACGATCGAGTCGATCACTCCGTCGGTCACGCCGTAATCACCGTGCCAGGTGCACGAGAAGCCGTTGTTGTTGACGTTGGTGCCGATCGAGTTGTTGGAGATCTCCGCGCCCATCCCGATCGCAAGGTTGTAATCGGCTTCGATGTCGCCGGGATTGGTGTAGAGGAACTCGCCGCTGGCGTTGAGCCCGGCGGAGAGCAGTGTCACACCGGGCGCCATGCCGCGGTTCGCCCCGCCGCTCGCTGCGCCGTTGCCGCCGATCGTTCCTGCCACGTGCGTCGGGTGCGTGGAAGTCCCGTCCCCATCGATCACGGTCAGCCGGCCGCCGAAATCCACGTGCCCCGCACGCGCGGCGCCGCCGTCGAACACGAACACCGTCACGCCCGTGCCGTCGAGGTTGTACGGCGCGGCGTTGACCTGATCCACGTGCGTGATCGCCCGGTTCTCCGCGTTGGTGCTCGTCAGCAGCGGCAGCGCGGGCTCCACCCACTGCACCATGTCCTGCGCGGCCAGCGTCGGCACGGACGACAGCGGCGCCTCGACGACCATCGCGTTCATCGACTCGAGCGTCGAGCGGACGACGCCGCCGAGCTTCTGCACCTCCGCCGCGGCCGCGGCGGCGGTCGCCCCATCCGCGTGCAGCAGCACGCACAGCGCCACGATCGGGTCGACATTGCCGGCGGCTTTCGCCGTGCCGTGCGTCACCATCCCGGACAGGTCCCGGGCAGCCAGCCGCGGGTGGATCTTCCAGCCCGCATTAATCTCCTGCGCGCCTGTCACCAGACCGCTATTGCGGATCGCCGCGGCATCGAGCTTCGCCGTGTCAATGCCCGCAAAGAACGCCATCCCCCCGACCGGCGCGCCCAGCCGCAGTCCCGCCCCCGCCAGCGCCGCCCTATCGCCCTCGGTCGGGACGCGAGAGAGCTGCACAACGACGTGCGATGCGCCCGCCTTCGCCACACGGGCGAAGACCGCGACAGCGTCCTTCTCCGGCATGAACGCCGGTGCGTCCGTGGCCTGCCACTGCACCTGCGCCTGAACCGGCGCGGCCAGCCCGGCGGACAGAGCAAGCATCATGGGAACGATCAACGTCGCGGATGCGGTCCGGTTCTTCACGCGGGTTCTCCCTCTTTCAATGGATGAATCGGCCAGAAATGGCCAGATGGGGTTCGTACACGCCACTCGCTGGACCCCCGCGACACGGCGGAGCGGTCGATAACACATCCAAGGGCACGCGGCGAGTTCGCGGCCCTTGCGAACCAAGGCACAGAACCCCCAAGATGACACAACCAACGCCTCACCCGACCGGGTGCGGCGTGCTGTACGAATCAAACATGAACCCGGTTCGCTTCGGGGCAAGCGAATCACCGGACTTTCTCCAGCCCGCTGGTTTGCGTCAGGCGTGAATGGCCCGGCCCTCGGCGGCCAGGGCCGCCTCGTGCATGGCCTCGTGCATCGTCGGGTGCGCGTGGACCGTGCAGATCAGTTCCTCGGTCGTCGCTTCCAGCCGGCGGGCCAGCGTCATCTCCGCGATGAGCTCGGTCGCCTGGTCGCCGATGATGTGGGCCCCAAGGATCTCGCCCCGCGGCAGGCCACGGATGATCTTCACAAACCCGTCGGTGTGCGCCGCCGCGATCGCCTTGCCATGGGCCGTGAAGTTGTACTTCCCGACCTCGTAGTCCTTGCCCTTGACCATGCCGTCGGCGATGAGCTTCTGCTCCGTGAAGCCGACGCTGGCAACCTGCGGGATGCAGTAAGTGCACCCTGGGATGACCGTGTAGTTGATGGGGATCGGCTCGTGGTGCCACTTCTTGGCGCGCCAGGCGATGCGCTCGACACAGATGATCGCCTCTTCGCTCGCGACGTGCGCGAGCCACGGCGGGCCGATGACGTCGCCCACGGCGTAGACGCCCGGGAGGTTGGTCTTGTAGTCGATCGCCTCGTCCTTCGTCGCGCCCGGCTTGTAGTCGGTGACGATGTGGCCGCGATCGATCTTCAGGCCAAGCTTGTCGTCGCACAGGCCGTCGGTGCGGCCGACGACACCGATGGCCAGCAGCACGCGGTCGGCCTCGAGCGTCTGCTTCTTGCTGTCGTCGGCCTTTCCGTTGGCGAACGGCGCGACCGTGACCTTCACGCCGTTAGCGGTCTTCTCAACCGCCGTGGTCGTGGTACTCAGCATGAACTTCATGCCGTGCTTGGAGTAGATCTTCTCGATCGCCTTGGAGACGTCCTGGTCCTCGACCGGCAGGAGGCGGTCCATCATCTCGACAACCGTGACCTCGGTGCCCATCGAGTGATAGAAGTATGCGAACTCCATTCCGATCGCGCCCGCGCCGACCACGATCAGTTTCTTCGGCTGCTGCTTGTTGAACATCGCCTCGCGGGCCCCCCAGATGCGGTCGCCGTCGAACTTCGCGAACGGGAGGTCGCGTGCGACCGAGCCCGTCGCCACCACGCAGTGGTCGCAGGTGATCGTCTGGGTCGTCTTGCCGGGCTTGGCGGGCGCGCTGGTCAGCTCCTCCTTGACCTCGCACTCCTGCACCTCGATCGTCACCTTCGCCTTGCCGGCCGCGCCCTCGGCCTTGACGATCTTCGCGTTGCCGACAAGGTGCGCAATCTTGTTCTTCTTGAACAGGAACCCGATCCCGTTGTTCAGCTTGCTCGCCACGTCGCGAGACCGCCCGATAATCCGGTCCCAGTCGAGTCCGATCTCCCCACCGATCTTCAGCCCCCAGAACGACTGGTCTTCTTTCTTCTTCAGCTTCTCGACGAGCTCGGCGTTTGCGAGCAGGCTCTTGCTGGGGATGCACCCCCAGTTCAGGCACACGCCGCCGAGCTTCGCCCGCTCGACGCACGCCACCTTGTACCCGAGCTGCGCAGCGCGGATCGCCCCGACATACCCCGCGGGCCCGCCGCCAATGACAACGACATCGAAGTGGTTACCAGCTGCATTCTCGGCCACGGAGCGTCTCCTGAAATGGGCCCTCTGGCCCGCGATTCGCACTTGCAATCCACCCGGCGGTGGTCCCCCCGGCTGGCGGGGGCACAGTATAGGGTCGCCGGCCCTCCGACCCGCCCTCGCGCCCTTTCAGCGACGGATCGCGTTGCGAGCGGGAACATGCAACTGTGTCCCGCGTTCCTGCATATAGACCGGGGGCCCGCCGCCGGCACATTCGTTGCCCGGTCAGGATGGCGCGGCGCTCGTGTCGGTTGGCGTGGTCATATGAGTCGGAGAACCGTCTCGAAGCGCTTGCACCGCACATGCAGCAAGCGGTGGAGCATCGCATGAACGGTCGCATGGTCTTCCAGTTCCTCGCCGCGGCGGCGCTCTGCGCCCCTGCGCACGCAACGTCTGGGCCTAAGTCCCCGGTCGCGGCTCAGGCAACGGAGACACCCGAGGTCCGCACCAAGGCCGGGCACGCGATCCAGCTCACCAACCGCCGCGACGACATCATCTACATCAAGTTCCGCGATGGTCTGAACGTTCGCCTGCGCGATGGCGTGCTGACGGACCTCGGCACGAAGGACCTCGCCGAGGCCGCGGCCGTCATCGCCAAGCACGCCGCGACCCCCGCGTCCTGGTCCCGCGTCCACGACGCCGCCGAAGACCTGCTCGACCACTTCCGCGCCGTCGCCACCGCGAACCTCGGCCGCGCCACCTGCGACCACAACACGGAGTTCCACCTCACGCTCACCGCGCCGAGCAAGGCCGCACGCGACCAGGCGTTGGCGGACTTCAACGCCCTCGGCTGCGTGGAGATCGCCCTCGGTGTGCCCCTTCCGATCGCACCGCCTGTCCCGCCGAACCTGCAGGGCTCGCAGGGTTACCTCAACCCCGCCACCGCCGGCGTCGGCGCAACACAAGTCTGGGGCTGGCCCGGCGGCACCGGCGGCAACTGCCGCGTCGTGGACCTCGAGTACTCCTGGAACCTCAACCACCTCGACCTGCCGACGGTCACCCGCATCGGCCCTGCCGGCGCGGATCCTTTCAACGACACGAACCACGGCACCGCCGTGCTCGGCCAGCTCGTCTCTCGCGACAACGGCAACGGCACCAAGGGCATCTGCTACGACGCAACGGGCCACGTCGTCCCGACGTTCCGGAACAACAACTGGAATGTGGGCGGGGCGATCACGACCGCGATGACGGTGCTGACCGCCGGCGATGTCATCATCATCGAGCAGCAAACCGACGGCCCGCTGTACGACGGTTCATCGCAGTTCGGCCTCGTGCCGGTCGAGTGGTATCAACCTTGGTACAACGCGATTGTCACCGCCGTCGGCAACGGTGTCGCAGTTGCCGAAGCCGCGGGCAACGGCAGCCAGAACCTCGATACCTCGACCTACACCACCGGCAACGGCGGCCACTGGCCCTTCCTGACTGCGAACGACTCCTGCG
>JAEYNG010000014.1 GCA_023412695.1 Planctomycetota bacterium
GCGCTGTGGTTCGAACCCGATTTCGTGGAGGATGGGCGTCACCTTGACATCGAAGGCGCTGCGTGGAGTACGACCAACTTCCTGATCCCCAGCGCCGTGGCCGGCCGCCTCACCTTCAACTCCGTCCCCACCGGCGTCCGCGTCTGCACCTCCATGGTCCACGGCGGCCCCTTCCCCGCCACCAACCGCCCCGATTCCACCGCCGTCGGCCCGCTCGCGATCGAACGCTGGTGCCGCCCGGTCTGCTTCCAGAACTGCCCCGATGAGTTGCTCCCGCCCGAGCTCCAGAATGCCAACCCGCTCGGGATCTGGCGGACGGTCAACGGCCAGCCGACCCGCCAGCCGGTCTGCCGTTCCCAAACCTGATTTCGGGGGTCGCTCGATATTTTAACTGTTGATCACGGCTGGACTTGCGCCGCATCGCATCCACCCGCAGCACGAGAATCCCCCTGCCGCAGGCTCGCGCAACTTCTGACCCCCCAAGGGGGGTCGCGGCCGATATCCCCTCCGTGATTACCGAAGGCTCCACATCCGTTCGCCTCTCCCCGCGCGCACGCGTCGCCTCTTCGGGGGAAGACCCTAAGCTCGCCGCCGCGCCCAGCAACGGCCGCTCCCGAACGCCGCGTAAGAAGCCCGCCGCGATCGCCGAAACGGCTCCGCCGAGCGGCGCATTCCGCATGCGACAGTTCGTCTGGGTCGCCGGCGCGATCCTCTGGACCCTCATCCTGCTCGCCCTGCTCAGCTTCAACGCCGCCGACGCCCCGTCGGCCGCCATCGCGCCGCATAACAACCCGCCCGCAAACTGGATCGGCAAGTTCGGCGCACTCGCTGCCCACTACAGCTACCAAGTCTTCGGCCTTGGCGCATGGATCGTCGTCATCCTCGCCGGCGTGCTGCTCGGCGTCACCGCCACCGGCCGACGGGTCAGCCACGTCCCGGTCCGGTTCATCGGCGCGCTCCTGATGGCGGCCTCCGTCGCCGGCCTTCAGACCATCGCCCTCCCGAACTCCGGCCCGGTTGCGGGCCTCCCCGGCGGCCTCCTCGGCACCATCGGCTCCGCCCGACTCGTCGAGAGCTTCAACGTCCTCGGCGCGGTGGTCTGTCTCATCGCGGCGTTCTGCATCGGCTCCGTCGTCGCGCTCGACGTCTGGGCCATCATCGTCGCCATGTGGACCGGCAAGTTCATCGTCGCCGCCGGCCGCACCGGCAGCCGCGCCGCCCTCGCCGCCGCGCAGGCCGCTCGCCACCGCCGTCAGGCCGCCGCCCTCGCACGCGCTCGCGAAAACGACCTCGACGACGATCAGCCCGTCGCCGCGCGCCCCGCCTCTTCCCGCCGACGCCGCAAGGCCGAGGTCGAGACCATCGACGAAGAAGCCGGCGGCTTCGGCGCGACCGAGAGCTTCAATCCCGACGGTGCGGGTGCGCCGCCCGCACGCGTCATCCTCGACGCCGAAGACGACGAAGAGGACGACGAGGCCGATGTTTCCGCGGCGGCGGAAGAGACCGACAACGACGTCGACGCCGAGGGTGAGACCGACGAGTCTGAGGCGGACGCCCCCGGCGCTCCGCAGGTCTTCGATCCCGAGCAGCTCCGCGCCAAGATCGCCAAGCTCCCCGTCCGTTTCGCCACGCTCACTAAGCGCTCCGCGACCGACGACGACCTCCGCGACATCCAGAACACCTCTGACATGGAGGGCTACAAGTTCCCCGGCCTCGACCTGCTCATGGAGCCCGAGGGCAACTACACCCAGACGATGGACGTCTTCGTCCGCGAGCAGGCCGCCGCGCTCGAGAAGGCGATCCGCGAGTACGGCATCGAGGGCGAGGTTGTCGGCGTCGAATCCGGCCCGGTGATCACGCTGTTCGAGCTTCGCCTCGCCCCCGGCACCAAGGTCGCCCAGCTCCAGGCCCTGTCCAGCGACGTCGCCCGCTCGCTCAAGGCGGTCAACATCCGCATCGTCTCCAACATGGCCGGCCGCGACACCGTCGGCGTCGAGGTCCCCAACGCCCAGAAGGAAAAGGTCCGTCTCAAGGAGCTGATGACCAAGAGCGAGCTCTACGGCACGATGCGCCTGCCGATGTTCCTCGGCAAGGACGCCTCCGGCGAGCCGCTCATCGCCGACCTCGCCGCCATGCCCCACCTGCTCATCGCCGGCACCACCGGCTCGGGCAAGAGCGTGTGCATGAACACGGTCATCATGTCCTTCCTCTATACCAAGAAGCCCAACGAGCTCAAGCTCGTCCTCGTCGACCCAAAGATGGTCGAGCTCTCTCAGTTCAAGGACATCCCGCACCTCATGTGCCCCGTTGTCACCGAGATGGGCAAGGCCGCGGCGATCCTCGAATGGGCCGTCACCAAGATGGACGAGCGCTACGAGCTCCTCGCCGAGGCCGGCTGCCGCGACATCGCCGCCTACAACGAGCTCGAGTGGGACGAGCTCAAGGAGCGCCTCCACATCGAGACGCCCGAGGAAGAGTCCCGCATCCCGCGCAAGCTCCCCTACATGGTCTTCGTCATCGATGAGCTCGCCGACCTCATGATGACCAACAAGGAGGTCGAGCAGTCGATCGTCCGCATCGCCCAGAAGGCCCGCGCGGTCGGCATCCACCTCATCCTCGCCACCCAGCGCCCGCAGGCCAACGTCGTCACCGGTCTCATCAAGTCCAACATGCCCGCCCGCATCAGCTTCAAGGTCGCCAGCGGCATGGACTCCCGCATCGTCCTCGACCAGAAGGGCGGCGAGCTGCTGCTCGGTCAGGGCGACATGCTCTACCTCTCCCCGCGCTCCTCGAAGCTCACCCGTGCCCAAGGCACCCTGGTCGACGACAAGGAGATCCGCCGGGTCGTGAAGTTCATGCGCGACGTCGCCTCGCCGACCTACGAGCGCCAGCTCATGCAGATCCGCCCCGGCGCAGGCGCCGGCGGCCCGTCCGAGGAAGAGGCCCGCGACGGCCTCCTCGCCGCGCAGCAGGACCCGCTCTTCGACAAGGCCGTCGAGATCGTCATCGAGTCCAAGCGCGGCAGCGTCTCCATGCTCCAGCGCCGCCTGGCGATCGGCTACACCCGCTCCAGCCGCCTTATCGAGGCGATGTGGCAGGCCGGTATCGTCGGTGAGCACAAGGGCACCGTTGACCGCGATGTCCTCATCTCCCAGGAAGAGTGGCAGGCCATGAAGGCCCAAGCCGCGGCCGACGCAGCCGCCGCGGGCGAAGAAGTCGTGGACCCCAACATCGGGGAGAAGCTTCGCTCCGCGCAGGCCTCCGCGAACGCCGAGGGGCTCGACGACGAGGCCGACGGCACCGACGAGGAACTGGAGAGCGACGACGATGGCGACGGCGACGCCGCGGCTCCCCCGTTCGACGTCCAGACGCGCACGACCCGCGCCCGCGCGCCGCACGGCGTTTGAGATTCCGCTCACCCCTGTGCTGTAACTTGCCGACGCACAGCGGCGTAACTACCTTGCACGCCGCAGGGCCGAATCCGCATGCGCGGATGGACGTGAAACGTGCTCACGCCGAGCCCGAAACAGGGGGCGGGTAATCAGCGGGCTGCAACACCCAGGAATAAAGGAATCCTGTCTATGAACCGTCTCCGTGGAATGATCGTCTGCGCCGGAGTCTCGCTTGGCCTCGCGTCAGGGATGGCGTTGGCCGTGCCGCCGGTGCTTGAGAAGGCCCCCAAGGACGCGATGTTCGTCGTCGCGATCCCCAGCCCCGCCAAGCTGGACAAGAACATCCAGTCCATGATGACCGCCGCGGAGATCAACCTGCCGATCCCCGGGATTGAGCAGATGATGATGATGGCCGGGGTCAGCGGTGGGGTCGACGTGAACAAGTCCGCCGCCCTCGTAGCCATGCCCCCCGCACAGGGCCAGGAGATGAGCGGCGACGTCATGGACGACCGCACCCTTGTCCTGCTCCCGGTCTCCGACTTCGCCGCGTTCCTCCAGAACTTTGAGGCCAAGCCGGGCGACGCCGGCGCCGTGGCGTCGTTCGATGTCCACGGGCGCGAGCACTTCGCCCGTGACCTTGGCGACGGGTACGTCGTCATGGGCCCGGTCCGCGACCTCGTCAGCAACTTCAAGGGCGGCAACGACACGATCAAGGCCGACATGGGCAAGACCGGCGAGCGCATCGCCGACACCGCCGACGTCGTGGTGTTTGTCAACATGGAGGTCGCCCGCCCGTTCATCAAGGAGGGCGCGCAGAAGGCACGCGAGCAGATGGCCGACCAGATGGCCATGATGGGCATGGAGGGCGACGCCCCGGCCGAGAGCCCGCTCGCTAAGTGGATCTCGGACTCGATCACCAACGATGCCCGCGCGGTCGTCGGCGGTTTCAAGGCCGGCGGCCTTGGCGCGACCTTTGAGATGGCCGCGAACTTCAAGGAAGCCTCGACCATCGCCGGGGTCTTCCATGGTGGCGGTAAGGCCTCGTCGCTGCTTGCCAAACTCCCGGCGATGCAGCAGTACCTCTTCGCCGGCGCGATCGACACCAGCTCAGCCGCGATGAAGAACGTCCTCCAGACCGCGGCTGCAAAGGCCAAGGAATCCGCCCCCACCGGCGCCCCGGGCATGTTCACCGATCACGCGGGCGATGCCGACGGACACGCCTTCGTCATCGGCATGCACCCGACCATGCTCATGGGCGGCGGCGTCTTCACCAACTCCGTGAGCTTCACCGCCGCGAGCGATCCCGCCAAGATCGTTTCCAACATGAAGAACCAGATGGCCGAGCTCAACGGCAAGTCCTTTGAAGGGATGAGCTACGAGGCGTCCTTCAAGGAGGGCGGCGCAAAGGTCGGCGAGAAGCCGGTCGATGTCTGGCAGGTCAAGATGCAGTCCGATACCGGCGATGGCATGAGCGCCCAGGCCGCGAGCGTCCTCTTCGGGCCCCAGGGCGGTCCGGCCGGCTACATCGCCCAGGTCAACGGCGGCATTGTCCAGACCTACGCCAAGAACTCCGCGCTCATGTCCGCGGCGATGAAGGCCGCCGGCGGCGTGGGCGAGACCCTGCCGGGCGACACCCTTGTGAAGCAAGTGGGGGGGCAGCTCCCGTCGAACCGCATCGCGGAGGGCTACATCGGCACCCGCCACATCGTGGACCTTGTCCTCCCGCTGGCCTCGATGATGGGCGTGCAGGTCGATATGGACGCCATCCCGGCCCAGCTCCCCCCGGTTGGCTTCGCCCTCGCCGGCGAGGGTGGGGCCGCCCACATGTCCCTGTTCCTCCCCGCCCCGGTCATCAAGACGATCTGGGTCGTGGGCGAGTCGGTCGGCCCCCAGCTCGGCGGCATGGGCGACATGGACGACATGGACATGGAAGACGAAGAGGCCGACGCCCCGACTGGACAGCCGCGATTCTGACGGTATACTC
>JAEYNG010000032.1 GCA_023412695.1 Planctomycetota bacterium
AGCCAGGGCGCAGCGCGGCGGAGCGCGGTGCGCCAGACGGGCGCGGGGGCGAGCGCGGGGCGGGTCATGGCGCGGCCTCCGCGGGCGCGGGTGGCAGGCCGCGATAGCCGCGGCCGATGTAGGCGACGCGGTCTTTCTTATGCTCGCCGTCGAGCTTGTCCTTGGGGATGAGCGTGACGGAATCGAAGATCGATTGCCAGAAGGCGAGGGTGTGGGGCTTGTCGTTGGAGAGGAGGAGCGCGTCGCGCCCAAGGAGCGAGGGATCGGCGAGGGAGGCGTGGGGCCAGAGATCGAACTGGGACTTGCGGCCGCCCATCGCGGCGGAGGCGCAGCGGACGGTGCGGCGGTCGGGGAGGTAGTAGGAGAGCTGGCTGGCGCGGCCGTAGTGCTCGACGATGACGAACGCGGGGGCGCGGTCGGTGCGCTGCGCGGAGGCGTCGAGCTCGGTGAGGATGCGGTGTGCGTGCTCGCCCATTGCGCGCGCGCCGATGAGTCGGCCGGTGCGGATGGGGGCTGCGTCAGGGTTGAAGCGCTCGATCGTGCGCGTGGCGATCGCGGCGACGATGTCTGCGCGGAGGAGCACTGGCGCAGCGCAGACGCCGAGGAGGATGGCGAGGTTCCAGAGCAGGCGGCGCGGGCTGAAGCGACGCTTCGCGGCGGGGACGCGCGGCGTGCTGAGCCAGACACCGGCGAGGATGAGGAGCGTGGGCGCGCCGGCGATGGGCCAGTTGCCCTCGGGCTCGGCGATGAGGGAGACGAGGAGATAGAAGAGGAGGATGGGGAGCGCGCACGCGGCGAGGAAGACCGCGCCCGCGCCGAGGGCGTCGCGCCGGATGCGCATCACGCACCACACGCCGAGCGCGAGGGCGGGCCCGGCGAGACCGAGCTGCGAGGCGATGAGCGTGAGGGGCCAGAGAGGGTTCCACGAGCGCGGCTCGCCGGGTGCTGCGGACGGCATGTCGCCACCTGCGAGGCCGAGGTGGCCGAGGAGGTGGCGGACGGTGTGCCAGTCGTGGTCGGCGTTCCAGAGGAGGACGGGGAGGAGGCCGAGGAGGGCCAGGAGCGATGCGACCGTGGCGAGGGTGCGCCAGCGCGAGTGGAGCGAGAGGGCGGCGGGGTGGAGGAGCGCGAAGGCGATGATGCCCGGCGGGAGGAGGAGGATGGTGTACTTGAAGAGGAAGCCGATCGCGAGGGCGAGGCCGAGGGCGGGCCATGCGAGGGCGGAGCGGTGCATGAGCGCACGCCACGCGGCCCACGCCGCGACGAGCCACGACGCGACGAGCGGGCCGTCGATCGTCATGAGGATCGCGGTCATCTGGAAGACGGGGGCGAGGGCGAAGGCGGCGAGGGCGAAGAGGGATGCGCGGCGGGCGAGGGCGTCGGTTCTGCCGGCGGCGCGGGCGGCCTCTGCGCCGAGGCCCGCGGCGGCGATCATCGCGACGAGGCCGGAGATCGCGGCGGGGAGACGGACGGCCCACTCGGCGTCGCCGAAGAGTGCATTGGAGGCGGCGATCGCCCATGCGACGCCGGGGCCCTTGGAGTAGTACGACCAGTCGAGGTGCGTGGACCAGAGCCAGTACTGGGCCTCGTCTTCGACGAGGTCGTAGGGGCAGAGGAAGACGAGGTAGAGGACGCGGAGCGCGAAGACGGCGAGCGCGATGAGGATCGCCGGGCGCAGGAGCGCGGCGAGCGGTGCGCGGCCGGTGGTGCTGGTGTGCGGGGTCGCGTCCATGCCGCCGCTCAGTGCCGGCTGAGCCGGGTGAACTCGAGGAGGGTGTATCCGGCGAGGCCGGCGACGCCGCCCCACATAAGGATGAGGCCGGGGAGGCCGTGCTCGTGGGTGAGCTGCTGGCCGGCGGAGACAGTGAGGACCGCGCCGAGGGCGGGGAAGAAGGCCCAGAGGTAGATGACCAGCGGGAGGCTGTCGCGGAGGCGGAGGGCCATGACCGCGCCGAGGACGACCATGACGATGCACGCCGCGGACATGGCCATGCGCTCGTGGCGCTTGCTGAGGACCTCGTTCATGAGGTCGTCGATGCGGTTTCGGAGGGACTGGAGCGGCGGGGCGATGAGCGCTGCGTCGGCGGGCCGCTCGGCGATGCGGGACTCGGCGGCGCGGATGAGGTTGTGGCTGGTCTCGTTCATGACCTCGACGCCGGGGCCATCGGCGAGGACAAGGCCCGATTCGCGGGAGCGGTCGATCGCGCCGATGCCGCCCTCGCGCCGGTCGGCGGCCTCGAGGTCTTCGGCGGAGACGTTGATGTACTCGAGGGTGATGGTGATGTCCTGGCCGGGCTGGTCGGAGGGGGCGATGTCGAGCCAGAGGGAGCGGGCGGTGCGGCGACGGGTGACGCCGTTGGGCTGGAGGATGTCCACGGTGACGTCGCCGGCGCGCTGCGCGGGCTCGACGGAGTACCAGCGGCGGGCGTCGTCGGTGTCGCGGTCCTCGGCGGCGCGGAGGCGCGGGCGGGGGCGGAGGTCTGAGCCGCGGAGGGTGAAGCGGTCGGTGCCGTCGGTGAGCTCGACCGCGCCGGCGGACTGGAGGCGGCTGCGGATGAACTCGAAGGTCTCGCGCTGGGCGAGGGCGAGGGCGAGTGCGCGGCGTCGCTTCTCGACGGCGCTGATGCGTTCGGGGGTGTCGCGGAGGCTCCGGAGCTGGGCGGAGGTGAGGAACTTGGGGTCGTCGGTGAACTGGGTGGAGATGTTGTACTTGAGGAAGACGGATTCGCCGGAGCCGGAGACGGAGCGTGCGGTGCTGACGTACTTGCGGGGCTGGATGACGACCTGGGTGAAGGGTTCCTCGGCCGCGCCGGCGGGGCCCTGGCGGTCGCCGGTGACGCGCATGAGCCAGACGTAGGCCTCGTGGGCGGAGCCCTGGTCGCGGACCTCGCCGTCGCCGCCCATGTTGACGAACATGACGTTGCCGAGCCAGAGGCGCTGGAAGGCGTTGTTCTTCTCGTCGGGGCCCTGCTCGGCGACGGGGTCGGCGTAGATCCAGGTGTTGTCGAGCTTCACGGCCTCCTTGCGCTGGATTGAGGCGACGATGAGGCGCGTGGCGTCCTGGCTGACGACGAGGGCGACCTTCTCGAGGAAGCGGGGGATGATGGAGCTCGAGAGGAAGAGGAGGGCGACGGTGAGGACGAGGCCGGAGGCCATCGCGGGGAAGACGAGGCCGCGATGGCTGATGCCGCCGGCGTGGCAGGCGAGGGCCTCGTTGTCGGCGGCGAGGCGGTGGTAGGCGAGGGTCGCGCCGAAGCAGGCGGCGAAGGGGAGGACGTAGTGGAGCATCGGGGGCATCATGAGGAACATGATGCGGAGGCAGTCGAGCGCGCCGAGGCGGCCATCGGCGAGGTATTTCACGCTGACGCCGAAGGCGGTGACGCAGAGGAGGACGCCGGAGGTGAGCAGGATGAGCCGCCACATCTCGGCGGCGACATAGGACCAGACCATCCAGGGCGGGCGTCGGGGCATCAGGCGGGATGGTACGCGGAGCGGGGGCCGGGTGGGACGTCAGGCGCGGGGGGCGAGGTCGGCGCGCATGCGGCGGGCGAGGAGGAAGGCGAGCTCCATCGACTGCTCGTAGTTGAGGCGCGGGTCGCAGGGGCTGGCGAAGTTGCGCGAGAGGTCGGCCTCGGTGACGCCGTTGCCGCCGCGGCCGCCGACGCACTCGGTGACGTCTTCGCCGGTGAGCTCGAGATGGACGCCGCCGAGGTGGGCGCCGGCGTCGCGGAGGAGGGTGTAGCAGAGCTCGAGCTCGCGGGTGATGTGCTCGAAGGAGCGGGTCTTGCGGCCGGTCGAGGTCGTGATCGGGTTGCCGTGCATGGGGTCGCAGACCCACAAGACGCGGCGGGAGGCGGAGGTGATCGCGGCGACGAGCGGCGGGAGCGCGGCGGCGGCGTTGGCGACGCCGAGGCGGGTGATGAGGACGATCTTGCCGGGCTCGTTGGCGGGGTCAAGGACGTCGAGCAGGCGGAGGAGGTCGTCGGGGCGCGTGGAGGGGCCGACCTTGAGGCCGACGGGGTTGCGGATGCCGCGGAAGTACTCGACGTGCGCGCCGTCAATGGCGCGGGTGCGTTCGCCGATCCACGGGAGGTGGGTCGAGAGGTTGAACCAGCCCTCGCGGCGGGGGACGGTGCGGGTCTGCGCGGACTCGTAGAGGAGGTTGAGGCCCTCGTGGCTTGTGAAGAACTCGACGCGGGTGAGGTCGTCGATGCTCTTCTCGCCGATGGCTTCCATGAAGCGGAGGCCGTCGGCGAGGCGCTCGGTCATGTCGTGGTAGGCGTCGCGCAGGTCGGCCGGGAGGCCGGCGTTGTGCATGAAGCCGAGCTCCCAGTACTCGGGGTGGTGGAGATCGGCGAAGCCGCCGTCGAGCAGGGCGCGGATGAAGTTCAGCGTGAGCGCGGCGTGGTAGTAGCCGTCGAGGAGGCGGCGCGGATCGGGCGTGCGGGCGGCGGCGTCGAAGGCGGCGCTGTTGACGAGGTCGCCGTAATAGGAAGGAAGGGTGACGGCGTTGCCGTCGGCGGTGCGCGTCTCGGTGGGGCTGGAGCGGGGCTTGGCGTACTGGCCGGCGAAGCGGCCGACGCGGATGACCGGTCGCTTGGAGCCGTGGATGAGGACCACGGACATCTGGAGAAGGATCTTGAGCTTGGCGGCGACGACCTCCGGGCGGCAGTCGGCGAGCTGCTCGGCGCAGTCGCCGCCCTGGAGGAGGAAGCGCTTGCCCTCCTGGGCCTCGGCGAGGTGGGCCTTGAGCTTCTCGATCTCGAAGCTTGTGACGAGCGGGGGGAGCGCGCGGAGCGCGGCGACGGCGCGCTCGACGGCGGGGCGGTCCGGATAAACCACCTGCTGCGCGTGCAGGCAGGGCTTCCAGGAGTCGGGGGACCAGGCGGATGGCGGTTGCTGCGCGGTCATGGATGGGGTGTCGCGGTCCACTCTTGAAGATGGTATCGGCGGTTGCAGGGAGGGCCGGGAGTGCGCGCTGGGGAGGCGTGCGCGGCGGGCGGGACTTGAATGCGTCGGCGGGTAATTTCTGGAAAAACCCTGAAGAGACTGGATTGGAGGGGCGGGGAGGCCGATGGCCCAAGAACCTCGTGCTGCTTTGTCGCCGCTTGTGATGACCTTGGCGCGGGGCTCGTGACCGTCGCGCGGGGCGCGGCACGGGAAACAGAGGGCCGCGATCGCCGCGGCGCATGGACACTTTCTTCTCCCCGCACAACGCAAGGAATCAGC
>JAEYNG010000049.1 GCA_023412695.1 Planctomycetota bacterium
CGTGAAGGGCGTCGCCGGTACGTGGAAGGATCTGACCGACTCGGTGAACTCGATGGCGGGCAACTTGACGGCTCAGGTGCGCAACATCGCCGCGGTGACAACCGCCGTGGCGAACGGCGACCTGTCCAAGCAGATCACGGTGGACGTGAAAGGCGAGATCCTCGAACTGAAGAACACCATCAACACGATGGTGGATCAGCTGTCGTCGTTCGCGTCGGAAGTGACACGCGTGGCCCGCGAGGTGGGCACGGAAGGCAAGCTCGGCGGGCAGGCCGAGGTGCCGGGCGTCGCCGGTACGTGGAAGGATCTGACCGACTCGGTGAACTCGATGGCGGGCAACCTGACGGGGCAGGTGCGCAACATCGCGGACGTGACGAAGGCCGTGGCCGCGGGCGATCTGTCGAAAAAGATCACGGTCGATGTGAAGGGGGAGATCCTCGAGCTCAAGGACACCATCAACACAATGGTGGATCAGCTGCGTTCGTTCGCCGCGGAAGTGACGCGCGTGGCCCGCGAGGTGGGTACGGAAGGAAAGCTGGGCGGTCAGGCGGATGTGCGCGACGTCGCCGGTACGTGGAAGGACCTGACCGACAGCGTGAACCTGATGGCGGGCAACCTGACGAGTCAGGTGCGCAACATCGCCGACGTGACGAAGGCCGTGGCCAACGGCGACCTGTCGAAGAAGATCACGGTCGATGTGAAGGGCGAGATCCTCGAACTGAAGAACACCATCAACACGATGGTGGATCAGCTCAGCTCGTTCGCGTCGGAAGTGACGCGTGTGGCGCGTGAGGTGGGTACGGAGGGCAAGCTCGGCGGCCAAGCGGACGTGAAGGGCGTCGCCGGTACGTGGAAGGATCTGACCGACTCGGTGAACTCGATGGCGGGCAACCTGACCGCCCAGGTGCGCAACATCGCGGACGTGACCAAGGCCGTGGCCCGCGGCGACCTGTCCAAGCAGATCACGGTGGACGTGAAGGGTGAGATCCTCGAACTCAAGAACACCATCAACACGATGGTGGACCAGCTCAGTTCGTTCGCGTCGGAAGTGACGCGCGTGGCCCGTGAGGTGGGCACGGAAGGAAAGCTGGGCGGCCAGGCCGAGGTGAAGGGCGTCGCCGGCACGTGGAAGGACCTCACCGACTCGGTGAACTCGATGGCGGGCAACCTGACCGCCCAGGTGCGCAACATCGCGGACGTGACGACCGCCGTGGCGAACGGCGACCTGTCGAAGAAGATCACGGTGGACGTGAAGGGCGAGATTCTCGAGCTCAAGGACACCATCAACACGATGGTGGACCAGCTGCGTTCGTTCGCCGCGGAAGTGACGCGCGTGGCGCGCGAGGTGGGTACGGAAGGCAAGCTCGGCGGCCAGGCGGACGTGCGCGACGTGGCGGGCACGTGGAAGGATCTCACCGACTCGGTGAACTTCATGGCCTCGAACCTGACGGGTCAGGTGCGCAACATCGCCGAAGTGACAAAGGCGGTCGCGAACGGCGACCTGTCGCGCAAGATTACGGTGGACGTCAAGGGCGAGATCCTCGAGCTCAAGAACACCATCAACACGATGGTGGACCAACTCCGGTCGTTCGCGGCGGAAGTGACGCGCGTGGCGCGCGAGGTGGGCACGGAAGGAAAGCTGGGCGGTCAGGCGGACGTGAAGGGCGTCGCCGGTACGTGGAAGGACCTCACCGACTCGGTGAACTCGATGGCGGGCAACCTGACGAGCCAGGTCCGCGGCATCGCGAAAGTCGTGACGGCGGTGGCCGACGGCGACCTGAAGCTCAAGCTGTCGGTGGACGCCAAGGGCGAGATCGCCGCGCTCGCGGACACGATCAACAGCATGATCGAGACGCTCGCGACGTTCGCCGACCAGGTGACGACGGTGGCGCGCGAGGTGGGTGTCGAGGGCAAGCTGGGCGGTCAGGCGAAGGTGCCGGGTGCCGCGGGCACGTGGAAGGCGCTCACGGAGAACGTGAACCAGCTCGCGGCGAACCTGACGACGCAGGTGCGAGCGATCGCCGAGGTCGCGGTGGCCGTGACCAAGGGCGACCTGACGCGGTCGATCACGGTCGAGACGCAGGGCGAGGTGGCCGCGCTGAAGGACACCATCAACGAGATGATCCGCAACCTGCGTGACTCGACGCAGAAGAACACCGAGCAGGACTGGCTGAAGACGAACCTCGCTAAGTTCAGCCGCATGCTCCAGGGTCAGCGTGACCTGACGACCGTCGGCCGACTGATCCTCTCTGAGCTTGCGCCGGTGGTGTCGGCCCAGCACGCGGAGTTCTACGTGCTGCGGCCCGATCAGCAGAAGCTCACGCTGCTGGCGAGCTACGCGTCCAACGGCAAGAGCGAGCTCGGGCGCGAGCTCGACCTTGGCGAGGGGCTGGTGGGGCAGTGCGCGATCGAGCGTCAGAAGATCGTGCTGAGCAACGTGCCGTGCGACTACATCCGCGTGTCCTCGGGGCTTGGGGAGGCACCGGCGCAGACCATCCTGGTCCTGCCGGTCGTGTTCGAGGGTCAGGTCATGGGCGTGCTCGAGTTGGCATCGCTCGAGCAGTTCACGCCCATGCACCACGGCTTCCTCGACCAGCTCACCGAGTCGATCGGCATCGTGCTCAACACGATCCAGGCGAACATGCGCACCGAGGACCTGCTGGCCCAGTCGCAGTCGCTGGCGCAGGAGCTCCAGAGCCGGCAGGAGGAGCTGCAGAACACCAACGACCAGTTGCAGGAGAAGGCCCGCCTGCTGGCATACCAGAACCAGGAAGTGGAGCGGAAGAACAAGGAAGTGGAGCAGGCCAGCCAGGCGCTCGAGGAGAAGGCCCGGCAGCTCGCGCTGACCTCGAAGTACAAGAGCGAGTTCCTCGCGAACATGTCGCACGAGCTGCGCACGCCGCTGAACAGCCTGCTGATCCTGTCGGACCAGCTCGCCAAGAACGCGGAGGGCAATCTTTCGCCGCGGCAGACGGAGTTCGCCAAAACGATCCACTCCTCGGGCAACGACCTGTTGACGCTCATCAACGACATTCTCGATCTCTCGAAGATCGAGTCGGGCACGGTCGTGGTCGATGCGGGCGAGGTGCGGCTGGAGGACCTGCGGAGCTACGTCGAGCGGACGTTCCGGCACGTCGCGGAGTCCAAGAGCCTCGAGTTCGAGGTCAAGCTCGAGTCGGGCGTGCCCGCGTCGCTCTATACCGATGCGAAGCGGTTGCAGCAGGTACTCAAGAACCTGCTCTCCAACGCGTTCAAGTTCACGCTGCACGGTCGCGTGTCGCTCACGATCAGCATCGTCGAGAGCATCGGCGGGGCGGAGGGGGACCAGCCGGCCCGCGCCCAGTCCATGCTCGCGTTCTCCGTCGCGGACACGGGGATCGGCATCC
>JAEYNG010000077.1 GCA_023412695.1 Planctomycetota bacterium
CTGCCGGATCGACCGCATCGACCTCCCCCGGGCCATCGAGGCCGTCTCCAACGTCCTCGCACGGGCCCAGAACCGCGCCTTCGGCTGACCCCTGCGCCCTTCCCCGCGGCCCCCGGCCTTTCATACCCATCGGCCGGCCTTTATTTGACGCGGCGAAACGACGATCTACCCTTACCATTCACCACCCGCGCCGGGCCTGCCCGCCGCGGAATGCCATCGAACGGGGGCGTAGCTCAGTTGGTAGAGCGCTTCCATGGCATGGAAGAGGTCGAGAGTTCGAGTCTCTTCGCCTCCACTTCCCGTTCTCAACGCCTGAATCCGCAAGGGTTCAGGCGTTGTTGTTTTTGGTGACCTCCATCACTGCGGCGGTTTGACCCAAATGCCGATGATGCATAAACCTTCAAATAATTTGAAGCGTTTTGCATGCCGTACAGAAGTCAAAAAAATGCTGCCCGCTCGCTGACAAGCCTTGCCGCCACCCAAGGCGGGTACTTCACCGCCAAGCAGGCACAGCAAATGGGATACGACTTCTCCCACCTTTCATACCACGTAGCTGCCGGCAACTTCGAGAAGGCAGGACACGGTCTTTACCGCCTGCCCGCGATCCCGCACTCGGAGCATGACGACCTGCTCCGACTGTGGTTCTGGAGCCGCGATCGGTCTGACACACCGCAGGCAGTCATCTCGCACCAGACCGCGCTCGATCTCTACAACCTCTCCGACGCAATCCCCAGCGAGATCCATCTGACCGTGCCGCCATCTTTCCGCAAGCGCCCGCCGCGAGGCTGTCGCCTCCACCGCCGCCGCCTCGATCGCGGCCAGTCGAAGGAGCTATCCGGCTTCCGTGTCACAACACCGCTTCAAACACTCGAAGACCTCGCCACCGATCCATCAACGACCACCGAGCAGTTCGAGAAAGCTGTAGAAACTGCTCTGCAACGCGGGCTGATCCGTCAGACCCAGGCGCACCAACTCACCGCAATGCGCACCAGACGTGACGCCGCCGGCACAAACAAGGCAGACCGCGCATCACAATCATCGATCGCGGCAACCTTGATCTGGAAGCCGTGCGAGCAGCACTCTCCGCAACCTTTAAGCACAGAGACCGACACCCACTCCCGTCCTCGTTGCAGCCGCCACCGACATCCTGGGCCGCCGAGTTCCCCGCGATGGCCGAGGAAGCAGGCGCAGCCGCCATGACGATCGATGCCGCCTTTGCAATCCTGTCGCAATATTGGAACGATCACACCCTCGGAAGGCCAACCTGACGCAGCGTCCGTCAGCTTCACGACCGCGACACAGCACGACCCGTTCCTACTCCCCCGCCAGCCACTCCGGCAACGCGGCCGGCCTGCCCGTCCGGTCCACGCTCGCCAGCAGCGTCGTCGCCGTCACCAGCGTCTCGCCCACCTGCCCCTGCCGCGCGATCCCCGCGCCCAGCTTCGCCCCGCTCTCGACCCGCACCACCTCGTACTCGTGCCGAAGCTTCACGCGCGTCGCCTGCACCACCCGCGTCCGCACCTCCAGCAGGTCGTCGTAGTACGCCGGCCGCTTGTACGACGCCTCCAGCTTCACGATCACCAGGAACACCCCCGCCGTCTCGAGATCGGCGTAGCTCACCCCCGCGTCGCGCAACAGCTCCGTCCGCCCCATCTCCAGCCACGGCACATACGCCGCGTGGTGCGCCACGCCCATCGGGTCGCACTCGCAATACCGCACACGCACACGCATCGTGCCCGATGTCGGCACCGTCCGCTCCGGTCGCGGCATATTCCCCTGCACGTTCTCACCCATGCCGGACAATAGATCCCGCGCACGCAACGCGCCGCTCCAACATCGGAATCACTCTCCGCATCGTGAGCCCGTGTTCACCTCCAACCCCGTGTGCTTCTCACGCCTCCGCCTAAACTCTCTGTTCACCAATGAGCACCACCTTGTCCGAACGCCTCAGCAACAAGATCCGCATCCGGCTCCTCGAGCCCGATGACTCCCTCGCGCACCTCACAGGGCTGCTGCACCGCGCGTACAAGCAGCACATGGAACGCGGCATCCAGGCCCTCGCGGCCTTCCAGCCCGAGGAGGTCACCCGCCGACGCGTCGCCGACGGTGAGTGCTTCGTCGCGCTCTACCTCGGCAAGATCGTCGGCACCATCATGTTCAAGAACCCCGAGCAGACCAGCCGCGCCTGGCCCGGCGTCCCGTGGTTCGACCGCCCCGAGCGCGGCGTCGCCAGCTTCTCGCAGTTCGCCGTCGAGCCCGAGCACCAGGGCAAGGGCATCGGCACCGAGCTCCTCCGCCACGTCGAGTCCCGCGCCGCGGCGATCTCCGCCGCCGAGCTCGCCCTCTCCACGCCCGAGCCCGCCGACTGGCTGGTCAACATGTACCGCCGCCACGGCTACCGCGACGTGGCCCGCTGGCACTGGAACGAGACCAACTACGACAGCCTCATCATGAGCAAAGCCGTCGTCACTCCGTGACCTGCGCCGGCGCCGCCATCGGCTCCGCCGACTTCCCGCGCTCGCGCCCATAGACCGACACCGCCACCGCGACGAACACCAGCGCGAACGCGATCACGTCCGTCAGGCGCAGCTTCTCCTTGAACACCAGCACCATCAGCACGCTGAACACCACCAGCGTGATCGCCTCCTGCAGAACCTTCAGCTGCGCAAGGCCGAACGGCCCGCCGAAGTCCTGGTGCCCCATCCGGTTCGCCGGGACCTGCAGGATGTACTCCGGCAGCGCGATCAGCCACGAGATCAGCACCGCCGCCACCAATGGCCACGCCTGCTTCTTCACGTGCAGATACCACGCCAGCGTCATGAACGTGTTCGACGCGACCAGCAGCAGCACCGTCATCACAATGCGAGAGCTCATAAATCTTCCGTATCGAAGGCCGCGGCCGCAGACGGACGACAGCCGCCGCGAGACGCACCAGCCTCACCTTTGAAGTTGTTTGCCCTGAGCTTTGTCTTCCCTACCGCCTCGGGTTCCGCGCCGAGCCCGGCCGACGGTACGGCGGCACCCCGCCCTTCGGCACCGGCGGCGGCCCGCCCACACGCCGCGGCGGCGCGCCCGCCCCGTCCGCCGCTC
>JAEYNG010000166.1 GCA_023412695.1 Planctomycetota bacterium
CCTCAGCTTCCTCCGCATCCTCCTCCCCACCGCGTTCCTCTTCATCAGCACGCTCTCGCCCTACATCCCCGGCGCGCTCGCACGGCTCGGCATCGAAACCTCCCTCGCCACCACCATCGCCTCGACGTGGCTCCTCACGCGCGTCATCACGTTCTTCGTCATGGAGCGCTGGCACGGCTGGCACGGGCGATGGTCTACCGTCCTCTGGGGCGGCGGCATCCTCCTCATCGCCTTCACGATCACCGTCCTCGCGCCGCTCCTTCTCCCCCGCGCGGCAGCACAGATCACCATCATCGCGTCCCTCGCCGCGCTCGGTGTCGGCATCGGCATCATCTACTGCGCCGCGCTCTACTACGCGATGGAGGTCGGCGCGGCCGAGGTCGACGCCGGCGGCGTCCACGAAACGCTCATCGGTGTCGGCTACACCGTCGGCCCCGTCTGCGGCCTCGCCGCGATCGCCGTCGCCGACTCAAAGCTCACCCCCGCAATGGCTTACGAGCCCGTCATGGCTGCGCTCGTCTGCCTCATCGCGCTCGCCGCCGCGGGCCTTGGCGTCCGCCTCGCCCGCCGCGCCGCGGCCCCGCGCCCGTAACCGCTCCCCAAAGCGGGCACCCCGCAACCACCCACTTCCCGGACGGTACGTGAAATAGAGCGATCCGCGATCAGGGGCCGATGCTTATCGGCCTTCATCCGGTCCGCCCCCCGTCCGACCCGTGCCAAGTTGGGAACACGTTCCGTTATGATGGCCCAGACCCCCGCCCGCTCGCGGCAATCCCGCGAACGAACTGGGGTCCCACGCCGCCACGGTCGATGCCGTTGCTGCCGGAAACCGCCGACCGGGGCATCTTCATGAACGGCGCATGAGGAACTTTGAACCACCGACCGGGTGTTTCGTACAAACTCCGGTCACCAAGACTGTGCCCCGCCAAGACCGCGTGTACGAGGAGTTGACATGAAGAATTTCCGTGCGGCAAGGATCGCAGCTTCCGTTGTCCTTGCCATCGCCGGATTCGGGGCGTCCATCCCCCACTCCGCCCTTGCCCAGTCAGAGCCCCAGCAGGTCGCGACCGTCGGCGAGCTTTCCAGCCGCGCCTGGTCCGCCGCCCAGAGCAACAACTCCGGCGATCTCGTCGCCCTCTCCCACGAGTTCAAGGCCGGCGCGGTCCCCGAGTCCCTCGGCGGCCTCCGCACCGCCTTCGCCTCGCTCGAAGCGAACATCGCCAAGCGCGAGGCCGCGCGAGCCGAGAAGATCGCCGACGTCGAGAAGAAGCTCGCCGAGAAGATCGACGCGACCGACCCCGTCGCCATCGGCGACGCGATCCGCTTCGCCGTCGAGCTCTACATGCTCACCCCGCAGGACGCCAAGGCCGCCCTCCTGCAGGAAGCCCGCTTCACCGACCTCGTCTCCCGCGCCCAGGCCGCGGCCCACCACGCCGAGCGCAAGGGCGACTGGTTCACCGCCAACGAGCTCTTCTGGCGCCTGAACGTCCTGCTCGAGGAGTCCGGGCAGTACAAGGACGACACCAAGCGTCTGGGCCAGCGCCTCGCGATGATCCGCCTCTACGCCCCCGAGCGCTTCTGGGAGCTCCGCAACCAAGAGCGCACCCGCGAGGGCAAGGACCCGCTCCCGCCCTACAACGGCCTCGGCGAGGACTACGCCGCCAAGCTCGACGGCATCGACGAGCTCACCGTCGCCCGCGCCATCTTCAGCGCGACGCGACAGCAGATCGACCGCGTCCCCATGCGCGACGCGCTCGTCGGCGGCCTCGAGGCCGTCCGCACCATGATCACCACCGACGACCTCCGCCGCACCTTCGCGCGTCTCGACGACGCCAAGGCCCGCGCCGACATGCTCGCCTTCATCGAGCAGCGCGTCGAGGACCTCAAGAACCCGACCACGATCGTCTCCAACAACACGCTCGTCGACATCATCAAGGACACCGTCGAGACCAGCGCCGCCACCGTCCGCATCCCCCAGACCGCCATCCTCCACGAGTTCGGCAACGGAGCGATGCAGAAGTTCGACGAGTTCTCCGCCATCATCTGGCCCGACGAGCTCGCACGCTTCAACCGAATGACCCAGGGCAACTTCCGCGGCGTCGGCATCCAGATCCAGTTCGATGACGACTCCCAGATGATCAAGGTCGTCACGCCGATCGAGGGCACCCCCGCACAGCGCGCCGGCATCCGCCAGGGCGACCGCATCGCCCGCATCGACGGCAAGTCCGCCGTCGGCATCACCGTCAACCAGGCCGTCGACCTCATCACCGGGCCCGCCGACACCGGCGTCACCCTCACGATCGAGCGCGTCACCGGCGACACCGACGAGGCCGGCAAGGAGATCGTCAAGGAGATCGACTTCCCGCTCAACCGCCAGCTCATCCCCCTCGCCACCGTCAAGGGCTGGAAGCGCTCCGGCCCCCGCGAGGACCAGTGGGACTGGTACGTCGACCCCGCCTCCGGCGTCGGCTACGTCCGCCTCCTGCAGTTCACCGAGGACACCACCAAGGACCTGCACGCCGCTATCGACCAGATGCGCGACGCCGGCACGCTTCAGGGCCTGATCCTCGACCTGCGCTTCAACCCCGGCGGCCTGCTCACCGAGGCTGTCAGCGTCGCCAACACGTTCATCCGCGAGGGCACGATCGTCTCGACCCAGGGCACCCAGCCCGGCGAAACCCGCCGCGCAACGCCCTCGGGCGCACGCCTCGCCGGCGTCCCGCTCGTCGTGCTCATCAACGAGGGCTCCGCTTCCGCCAGCGAGATCGTCTCCGGCGCGATCCGTCACTACGCCGACAAGGGCGACATCGACGCGGTCATCGTCGGCCAGCGTTCCTTCGGCAAGGGCAGTGTCCAGAACGTCTTCGACCTCGCCGACAACGCCAAGATGAAGCTCACCACCCAGTACTACAAGCTCCCCGACGGCCGCATCCTGCACCGCCGCCCCGGCGCATCCACCTGGGGCGTCGAGCCCAACCTCCGCGTCGAGATGCTCCCCGAGCAGGAGGTCGAGGCCCTCAAGCTCCGCCAGGATGCCGACGTCCTGCCGATCGACGAGACCGGCAAGATCGTTGTCTCCGCGACGCCCCCGCCCGACCCCCGCAAGCTCATCGACGACGGCATCGACCTGCAGCTCCAGCACGCCCTGCTGCTGCTCCAGACCCGCATCGCCGCCGCCTCGAACAAAGAGCTTAAGCTCACGCAGAACTGATCCTTCCCCCTCCTCAACCACCCCAAGGCCCGGGCC
>JAEYNG010000291.1 GCA_023412695.1 Planctomycetota bacterium
ACTCAGCGGCACGTTCTCGTCGGTGGCATAGGCGTCGTTTGCGGCGAGCGGCGCATCGTTCACGGGTGTGACGTTGATGCTCACAATTGCGACATTCGACTCGGCGCTCGCCGCGTCGCGGGCGCGATAGGTGAACGAGTCCGGCCCGTTGTAGTTGGGGTTCGGGGTGTAGGTGAACGAGCCGTTGGCGTTCAGCGTGAGCGTGCCGTTCGTGGGGCTCGACGCCAGGACCGCGCTCAGCGGCGCCGGTCCGTCGACGTCCGAGTCGTTGCCCAGCACGCCCGGCGGGGCGATCACGAGCTGCGTGTCCTCCGGCGTGCTGTACGCATCGTTCATCGCGACCGGCGGGTCGTTCACGGGCGTGACGTTGATCGAGACCGTCGCGATGTTCGACTGCTGGTTCGCACCGTCGCGTGCGCGGTAGGTGAACGAGTCGGGCCCGTTGTAGTTCAGGTTCGGCGTGTACGTGAACGAGCCATTGGCGTTGAGTGTGAGCGTTCCGTTTGTCGTTGCGGATACGAGCACCGCGTTGAGCGGGAACGGCCCGTCGATGTCCGTGTCGTTTGCGAGGACGCCGGGCGCGGTAATGACGAGCTGCGTGTCCTCCGGCGTCGTGTACGCGTCATTGGCCGCCATCGGCGCATCATTCACCGCCGTGACGGTGATCACCGCTGTGGCGACGTCGGACTCCAGCCCGCCCTGATCTCGTGCGCGGTACGTGAAGGAATCGATGCCGTTGAAGTTCGCGTTCGGAATGTACGTGAACGAGCCGTCTGCATTCAGCGTCAGCGTGCCGCTGCTCGTGGTCGAGACGAGCACGGCCGTGAGTGTGTCGCCGGGGTTCGGATCCATGTCGTTGGCCAGCACCCCGCTCGCGGCGTTGACGCTGAGCGTGACGTCCTCGGGTGTGGTATAGGCGTCGTTGTTTGCGATCGGGGGGAGCGCCTCGCAGGCGTCGCCGATGCCGTTGAAGTTCATGTCCTCTTGGCCGGGGTTCGGAATGTCAACGCAGTTGTCGCAGACGTCGCCGACCCCGTCGCCATCGGCGTCCTCCTGGCCGGGGTTGAAGATGAACGGGCAGTTGTCGCACTCGTCGCCGATCCCGTCCATGTCGATGTCGGACTGGAGCGGACCGCCGACGCCGCGCAGGACAGGCGGGTTGAAGATTGTCGGGCAGTTGTCGCAGACGTCGCCGACGCCGTCACCGTCGCCGTCGGTCTGATCCGGGTTTGGGACGCCGCGGCAGTTGTCAACAAAGTCTTCGACGGTGTCCCCGTCGATGTCGCCGGTGCGCTCGACCGACCCGATGTCCGAGTTATTGCCGCCAATAGCCGGCGGGATTGACGCCTGATCAAAGGGGCGGAATGCATTGCGCTGGTCGGCGAAAATCCCTGGCTCGGCCGCGGCTTTGTCCACCGCGGGGCTGTCGAGCGGCAGAGCGTGCGTGCGGCCGTAGCCGCCGTTGTTCCGAAGCGTTCCAAGCAGCGGGTCGGTGTTGTAGAGCTCGGTTGGCTGTGCCGCGGGCAGGTTCCCGCCGGGGTTCGGGCCAAAGAGGTTGTAACCGTCGCTGACGTACATGCCCGGAGAGACGAGGCGGACGTTCGCCGCGTTCTGCGCGCCGGCGCCGCCGTTGTTGTTGGCGACGATCGTGTTCTTGATGCGGAGCCCGCGCTGCGCGAAGATGCCGCCGGCGTTCGCGACGTTGTTGTTAGTCGCGGTGTTGAAGGCGATGGTGCAGTTGGTGATTACCACCTCGGGCGACATGACGCGGAGGCCGCCGCCCGACTCGGCGGTGTTGGTGGAGATTGTGCAGTTGCGGATGGTGGTAGGGGCGGTGTCGAACGCGTAAACGCCACCGCCGAGCCCGCCGTGGTTGCCGGCGACGGTCGAGTTCATCATCGTCAGCTGCGCGCTGGGGCTGTTGCCCGAGGCCACGCCGCCGCCGAGCTGCATCGCGTCGGTTCTGTTGTCACGGATCTCGCAGGTGTCGATGGTGAGCGTGCCCTGATTCAGCACGCCACCGCCGTTGGTCAACGGCGCGGCCCAACCGCCCGAGATGGTGAGGCGCCGGAGCGTGCCAACGCCGCCAGGGGCGATGGTGATGATGCGGTAGTGGGGGGCGGAAGAGTCCCGCCGGATCTCGACGCGTGCGGGCAGGGATGGCCCCTGGATCGTGACGTTCGTCATGATCGTCGGGAGCGGCGCGTCGCCGGTGAGCAGGATCTGGCCCGAGACGGCGAAGTCGATGACATCGTCCTCGCCGTTGCTCTCGGCGAGCATGAGCGCTTCACGCAGCGTCATCACGTCGTCGTTCGGGTCGACCGTGTCGGCCAGGCTGGTGACGGTGATCGTCGCCGCCGAAGCAGCGGATGTGCACAGCGCGAGTGTCAGCAGGGTCGCCAACTTCTTGCCCGCGGCAGGGAACAAACGCAACGACATGTGACCGGCTCCTGAAACGAATCGCCAGCGCGAGAACACACACCCCTCGGCCACACGCTCCGTGCGTGGCTTCAAACAGGGAGGACAGGCCGGTGGCCCGGTTGCAGCGGCCATTAGACCAGCAAACAGCCGAGAACTCAAGAGCTATGTGCCGGTGTGGACAGGTTTTACGGTGTTTTCCGCACGGGCCGCGCACTTATTGGACGCACGGCCCGTGGCAGGTGGTCCGAGAACCTCTCTGGCGGCTGCCCGCTCAATAGGCGAGGATCAGGACCACAACGAACCCGATCGCGCAAAGCAGGCCAAGCAGGAGCAGGACGACCGCGAGACGGGCAATCAGGTCGTTCTTCCGACGGATGCGGGCCCCTTGGTTGCCTGACTTCCGGGGGGACTTCTGACGTATGTGCGTGCTCATTCTCCGGGAATATAGCTGATCACGCCCTCCCACGGCGAGCTGGCCGAGGCATACAGCTTCCGCGGGATGCGGCCGGACAGGTACGACTGCCGGCCCGCGATGCAGGCATGCCGCATCGCGTGAGCCATCAGCGGCGGGTTGGCCGCGTGTGCGACGGCGGTATTGAGCAGCACGCCATCTGCTCCGAGCTCCATGGCGATCGAGACATCCGATGCGCCGCCGACGCCCGCGTCGACGATCACCGGGTATGACGCGTCCCCTTGCTTCAGCAACTCGAGACAGAGCAGGATGTTGTTACGGTTCAGCACGCCCTGCCCGGAGCCGATCGGCGAGCCCGCGGGCATGACGCTCGTCGCGCCCGCTTCCTTGATGCGCAGCGCCGCGATCGGATCGTCGCTTGTGTACGCCAGCACGGCGAAACCATCCTTCACGAGCTCGCGAGTCGCCTCCACCGTGCCCATCGGGTCGGGCAGCAGCGTCTTCTTGTCGCCGAGCACCTCGAGCTTCACCCAGCTCGCCCCGGGGTTGCCGAGCTGCTCCAAGATCTCGCGTCCGAGCCGGGCAACGCGGACCGCGTCCTGCGCTGAGAAGCACCCCGCGGTGTTTGGCAGGATCGTGTATCGCTTGAGATCAATGAACGAGAGCAACGACTCGTTGCGCTCGTTGTACAGCCGCTCGCGGCGGACGGCCACCGTAATGACCTCCGAGCCGCTCGCGTCGAGCGACTCGCGCATTAGGTCATAGGTCTTGTACTTTCCGGTGCCGAGAATCAAACGGCTGCGGAACGTGCGGGCGCCGATGACCAGCGGCGATTCCGTGGGATCGGTCATGTTTTAACTGGCGGCTCGGTCGAATGGGGAGGAGGGT
>JAEYNG010000362.1 GCA_023412695.1 Planctomycetota bacterium
TTGCAGAGGAGGCGGGGGAGGGGGGGCGCCGAGGAGGGGCGGCGGCGTGTGGAGCGGCCGCGGTTGTGCGCGGCGCGGGTGGCGCTCACATTCGGCGCGGTGGGGCTGGCGTGGATCTGGGGTTCGGATCAGGCGTTGCGGGCGCTGAACTTGTCGCCGGTCGTGGCGCACGCGGTGGAGGTGTGGAAGGGGACGGGGTGGGTAGTCGTGATGTCGATCGTGCTGTATCTGCTGATGTCCATGCCGCTGGTGCGGCTGGTGCGGGCCAAGGAGGCCGCGACGCGGGCGCGGGCGGAGCTGCAGGAGAGCGCGCAGAAGCTGGCGACGGTGCTGGACGCGATGCCGGTGGCGGTGTGGATCGCGGCGGACCCGGAGTGCCGGGTGATCGAGGGCAACCGGGTGGGGCGGGAGCTTTTGAGGCAGTCGGAGACGGAGGTGAACCTGTCGATGTCCGCGCCGACAGCGGACCGGCCGACGGGGTTCGCGGTGATGTCCGGGGGGCGGGCGCTTGCGGCGGAGGAGCTGCCGCTGCAGGTGGCGGCGCGGACGGGCCGGGAGGTGCGGAACTTCGAGGAGGAGCTGGTCTATCAGGACGGGGAGCGGGTGTCACTTGTTGGAGACGCGGTGCCGCTGCGCGACGGCGAGGGCCGGGTGATCGGCGCGGTGGGGGCGTTCATGGACGTGACGGCGCGCGAGCGCGTGCGGCGTGACCTCGCGAGCAGCCGGGTGATCCTCGAGCAGGCGCAGGAGCTGGGGCAGATCGGGAGCTGGGTTTCGGACCCGGCGCACCATGGTGGCACTCTGACGTGGTCAAAGGAGACGTACCGGATCTTCGGCCTCGGGGAGGGGGAGTTCGACGGGAGGGTGGACACGTTCTTCTCGATGGTGCACCCCGAGGACCGGGAGCAGGTGCGCCGGGCGAGCCTCGAGGCGATCGAGGGCAAGAGCGAGTACGCGATCGACCACCGGATCGTGCGCCCGGACGGGACGGTGCGATGGGTGCACGAGCGGGCGCGGATCGAGCGCGGCGTGGACGGCGCACCGGTGCGGATGCTGGGGGTGTGCCAGGACATCACCGAGCGCGTGCAGGCGGAGCTTGCGCTGCGCGAGAGCGAGACGCGCCTGCGCACGGCGACAGAGGCGGCGAGCATCATCTGCTGGGAGACGGACGTCACGACGGGCGCGACGGCGTATTCACGAGACCCGATCGAGTTCTTCGGCCTGGACCCGGCGGTGCGGGAGGCGCTCAACCAGGGGGGCGAGCTCATCATTCATCCGGACGACCGTGAAGCCGTACTGCGGAGATACGCCGAGCAGTTGGGTGGGGAGCGGGACGTGTTCGAGACGGAGTTCCGCAGCGCGTCGCTGGAGGGCGAGCGGTGGTTCCGGACGACGGGGCGGCTGGTGCATGATGCGCTGGGCAGGCCGACGCGGAATGTCGGGGCGACGCAGGAGGTGACCTCGCAGCGGAGGACGGAAGCCGCGCTGCGGGCCAGCGAGGAGCAGCTGCGGCTGCTGTTCAAGAGCCTGCCGGTGCCGGCGTGGGTGTTCGATGCGCGGTCGCTGCGGTTCCTGGCGGTGAACGACGCAGCGGTGGCGGCCTACGGATACTCGGAGGAGGAGTTCCTGCGCAAGACGATCGCGGACATCCGGCCGCCGGAGGACCGTGCGCGATTGGTCGAGTTGGCCAAGGGCCTCGGCCGCGGCTTCCACGAGAGCGGCGGCTGGCGGCACGTGCTGGCCGATGGCCGGGTGATCGACGTGGAGGTCACGTCGCACGACCTCGACTTCGAGGGCGTGCCGGCGCGGGTCGTCCTGGCGCGGGACGTGACCGAGGCGCGGCGCACGGCCGCGGCCCTCCGCGCAAGCGAGGAGCGGTTCAGGCACCTGTTTAATGCGCTGCCCGACCCGGCGTGGGACTGGGACGTCGAGCGGGACACGACGACGTACAGCGCGACATGGCCGGAGTTTTTGCTGTACGAGGCGGGGACGACGCCGGAAGAAGTCGGCTCGTGGGAGGACCTCCTGCACGGCGAGGATCGCGAGCGTGTGCTGGCGCAACTCAATAGATGTATGACAGCGGGGACCGACGACTATGAGTCGGAGTACCGGATCCGCTGCCGCGACGGGAGCTACAAGTGGGTGATGTCGCGTGGACGCGTGGTGGAGCGCTCGGCGGACGGGCGTGCGCGGCGGATGATCGGCGGGTTGACGGACATGACCGAGCGCCGGCGCGCGGAGGATGCGCTGCGCGCCAGCGAGCAGAAGTACCGCATGGTGCTGCGCGCGACGTCCGACGCGGTGTGGGACTATGAGCCGGCGACGAACATCCTGCGGTGGGGGGACAACATCGAGTCGATGTTCGGCGTGAAGATCATGCAGCTGGAGGCCGGACTGGAAGGGTGGTCGTCGCGGGTCCACCCGGAGGACTCGGCCGAGACGCTGGGGAGCTTCGCGTCGGCGATCCAGCGGGGCGACGAGCGGTGGATGGCCGAGTATCGGTTCCGTCGCGCCGATGGGACATACGCGGTGGTGCTCGACCGAGCGTACATGCAGCGCGATGCGCGGGGGCTGGTGGTGCGCGTGATCGGCGCGATGTCGGATATCTCCGACCGGCGGCACGCGGAGCTGCTGATGGCCGGGCAGGCACGGACGCTGGAGCTGCTGGTCGATGGCGCGCCGCTGGGACGTGTGCTCGACGAGATCGCCATGATCTTGGAAGAGGCTGAGCCGGGGTGCCGCTGCTCCGTGCTGCTGCTCAACCCCGACGGGAAGACGGTGCGCACGGCCGCGGCCCCGAACCTTCCGCCGGCGTACAGCGCGGCGATCGACGGGATCTCCATCGGTCCGGCGGTGGGCTCGTGCGGGACGGCGATGCATCTGCGGAGCCGGGTGATCGTCACGGACATCGAGACGGATCCGCTGTGGGATCAGTACAAGGGCCTGGCGCTCAAGCACGGGCTGCGGGCGTGCTGGTCGGAGCCGGTGCTGGGCGCGGGGGACGAGGTGCTGGGCTCGATCGCGATGTACTACATGGCGGCGCGGGGCCCGAACGCGCGCGAGTTACAGACGATCGCGTGGGCGGCGAGGCTGGTCGGACTTGCGATCGAGCGCCGGCGGGCCGAGGACAAGCTGCGCAGACGCGAAACGGAGCTCCGAGACATCCTGAACGCGGTGCCCGATCTGATGTTCCGGATGGACCGTGAGGGCCGGTACCTCGAGCACCACGCACCAAACCCTGACGATCTGATGGTGCCCGCGGAGAAGTTCCTCGGGCGCACCGCGCGGGAGGTGCTGCCGCCGGAGCTCGCCCAGCTGTGTATCGTGCACATCGAGCGCGTACTGCAGACGGGCGAGCCGCAGATCTATGAGTACCAGGTGACCGGCCGCAAGGGCCAACGGCACTGGGAGGTACGCGTCACCCACTGCGCCGAGGAGCAGGTGCTGCTGCTGGTGCGCGACATCACCGAGCGGAGACGCGCCGAACGCAAACTGCAGGAGAACGAGCAGCGGCTGAGCCTGCTCGTGCGGCAGAGCCCGCTGGCGGTGATCGTGTGGGACCTGAACTTCCGCGTCGCCGAGTGGAACAACGCCGCGGAGCACATCTTCGGGTGGAGCGCGACCGAGGCGCTCGGGCGCGGCGCGGAGTTCATCCTGCTCGAAAGCGATCGGCCGCGCGTCCGCGAGGTCTGGCGGGCGATCCTGGAGAGCCGCGGCGGCCAGCGGTCGACGAACCAGAACGTCACCCGGGACGGACGGACGATCTACTGCGAGTGGTACAACGCACCCCTGGTCGACGCGGACGGGCGGGTGTTCGCGGTGGCCTCGATCGTGGACGACGTGACCGAGCAGCATCATGCCCAGCAGCGTCAGCAACTGATGATGGCCGAGCTGGATCACCGCGTGAAGAACAACCTCGCCGCGGTGATCTCGCTCGCCGAGCAGTCAGGCCGGACGACCACCACGTTCGCCGACTTCCGGGTGTCGTTCCTCGGGCGCGTGCGTGCGCTGTCTCGCCTGCACAACGCGCTCGCGGCGACGCGGTGGCAGGGGGCGAACCTTGGCACGATGGTGCGGCAGACGCTGGAGGCGTTCGGTCAGGACGCCACGTCGCAGGCGGTGGTCGAGGGGCCGCGGGTCGTGCTGCCCGCGCGGGCGGCCCAGGCAATGGGCATGGCGCTCAACGAGCTGTGCACCAATGCGATCAAGTACGGCGCGCTCTCGGTGCCGGGCGGGCGTGTGGAGGTGCGGTGGTCGCTGGAAATGCCCGGAGAGGCCGAGTCTTCGGGGTCGGACGGTGAACCGGCTCGGGCGCGCCGTCCCGGGCTGGCACTCGAGTGGATCGAGCACGGCGGGCCGGTCGTCAATACGCCGACCCGCCGCGGGTTCGGCACCGAGCTCATCGAAGGGGCGATCAGCTACGAGCTCGGCGGCGCGGCGACGCTGCGCTTCGACCCCAGCGGGCTGCGATGCACAATCCGCATCGAGCTGCCGGAGGACGCGGAGTTTGACCAGCAGGGGGTGGAATGGGCGGGCTGACCTCAGGAGAACCGGATATATTTGTTGAAATCACGAGTTTGTCGCGACCTGGAGGGGCCGCATCGTTCACCGTTTGCGAAGGCCGTGGGGAAAGGGCTGACAATGGCCAAGGTGAGCAGCAAAAACAGGGGGGCGACCGAGCTCGCGGAACATGGAAGAGAGCGCCTGCACGGTCTCCGGGTTCTTGTAGTAGAGGATTCTTTCCTGGCGGCGGCCTCGATCTCGAGGATGCTAATCGACCTGCAGTGCCGGGTGGTCGGTCCGGTGTCGTCGGTCGAGAAGGCTTTGACGCACATCGCGGCGGACGCGTGCGACGCGGCGGTGCTCGATATCAACTTATCGGGCCAGACGAGCGAGCCGATCGCGGAGGAGTTGGCTCGCTTGGGTATTCCCTACTTTTTCGTGACGGGGTACGCCAGCCCCATGCTTTTGAGCATCCGGCAGCGCGAGCACCAGCGGATCCATAAGCCCATTGCCGAGCCGGAACTGCGCGATGCGCTCGTGCGGTCGCTGGGGGGCTGAGGCAAGGGTTAGGTCCTGAAATAGCAGGCACTTGCAAATCCAGCGCGGGGTCTTGCAGTTTTCGCTTGCTTTCTTGCGTGAGCGTGTTCTAATACCACGGTCAGTTTCCCGGCACGGGCGCACGATCGCCAGGGTTGCCGGGCCGCCGGTGCGCCTGGGAGGGCGGACACCGGCGAGCGGGGGAGAGAGTAGAGACAAGGTCTGTCGCGCCGGCACCAGAAGTGCCTGCTGCGGCGTTGTTTCTGCTCGCGGCTCTTCCACCACTGGACACCGCGAAGATCAGACGGCTCACCGGGCGCTCGGCACTTCGCCGCGTGTTCCCGAGGGGCACCGCCCGTGCGTTGAAGGACGCGCGAGGAAGCGGGTTCTCTCTCTCGCGGCTGTCGTACAGCCGCAACATCGGGGTCCGGCGTATCTCGCGAGGACGCGCCGGACGCGTGCACGAAGGTGCACGGGTGTGGCCCTCCTTTCCCACGGGACGGCCGACGGAAAGAGCCTCTTCGGCTCCGTGCGCGATCGGTGTGCGCCGGACAGATTGATCGGCCCAAAGCGGGGCATTCAGATCGGAGATCGGTCCATGAGCAAGGTCTTTGTGAGCAGCTCCTGCGTTGGTTTCGCTCTGCTGGCCGCCGGGCTTGCAACGCCCGCCATGGCGCAGTTCAGCTACCCGAACTTCTCGTCGGTCGCCAATCTCACGTTCAACGGGGTGGCGACGCAGTCGGGCAATACGGTCTCGGTGACGCCGCCGGTGGGCGCGTCGGCCGGCTCGGTGTGGCGGAGCAACACCCAGAACGTCGGACTGGGCTTTGTCTCAAACTTCTCGTTCCGGATCCGCGACCTGATGGGCGTGGGCTCGGACGGCTTCGCGTTCGTGATCCAGAACGAGGGGGCCAACTCCCTCGGCGGCACGGGCGGCGCGCTTGGCTACGCGACGAACCTGCAGTTCCCCTCGCAGCTCGGCATCGGGAACAGCGTGGCGATCGAGTTCGACCTGTGGAACAACAATAACAACTGGCCGGACTTCAGCAGCTCGAACCACATCTCGATCCAGACCAACGGCCTGAGCGCGAACCTGCCCAGCCAGGCGGCCTCGCTCGGCCACGTGATCCCGACGACAGACATGTCCGACGGCGCGATCCACAACGTCCGCGTGGTGTACACGCCGGGCCTGATGCAGATCTTCCTCGACAACATGGTGACCCCGGTGCTCGCCGCCCCGGTCACGCTGACCGACCACATGGTGCTCACCAGCGGCCGCGCGTTCGTCGGCTTCACGGCCGGCACCGGCGGCGCGGCTCACTCGCAGCGCCACGAGATCCTGTCGTGGGACTTCTCCGATGTTGTGCCGGCGCCCGGCGCCGCGGCCCTTCTGGCCCTCGGCGGCCTGATGGCCTCGCGTCGCAAGCGCGCCTGATTCCCGACGCCCCGCTGGTGGATTCGCGGCCCGGGTGAGTCTGCCCCACGGCCGCGGCCCCGATGCACACGACGGCCGGTCTGCGTATCTCGCAGGCCGGCCGCAAGTGCTTTT
>JAEYNG010000379.1 GCA_023412695.1 Planctomycetota bacterium
CCCTCGAACTCCTCGCGCGTGATCGTCCGGTCATACGTCTTCCCGCCGCCGAGGTCGATGCGCACACTCGCACGCTCGTCGGTTGAGAGCTTGATCTTCACCGCCTCCGCGAACTGCCGCAGCGCAACGCGCGTCTCCGGGTCAAACTCCGGCGGCGCAGGCGTCGCGTCACTGCCGCGCCCCAGCAGTGCGTGAATTTCCCGCGTGAACAGCGCGACCAGCGCGTGGTCAAAGTCGTCCCCGCCCAGGTGCGTGTCCCCCGCCGTCGAGAGCACCTGGAAGATGTCCGCGCCAAGTCCGCCCTCGCCCCCGCCCGGCGTCAGACGCAGCACGCTGACGTCGAATGTCCCGCCGCCGAGGTCGTACACGATCACCACCTGCGGGCTGGTCGAGTTGACACCGAGCCCGTACGCCAGCGCGGCCGCGGTCGGCTCGTTGACGATCCGCACGACCTCCAGCCCGGCCAGCCTGCCCGCGTCGCGCGTCGCCTGGCGCTGCGCATCGTCGAAGTACGCCGGCACGGTCACTACCGCCCTGCGCACCTCTATACCGAGGGCCTTGCTCGCCTGCTCCTTCAGGCGGCGCAGGATGATCGCGCTGACTTCCTGCGGCGAGATGATCCTGCCCGGCGCATCGTCCCCTCCGGGCAACTGCACACGCGCCGTCTGGTGCTCGCCCTCCACGACCTTGAACGACAGATACGGCACGTCCGCTGCGGCGTCGCGCACGCTCCGCCCCATCAGCCGCTTCACGCTCGACACCGTGCGCTCGGGGTATCGCACCGCGTCGGCGCGTGCGTCATAGCCGACCGCCTCGACGCGGCCGCTGCCGTCGGCCGCGAACCGCACCACGCTCGGCAGCGTCGCGCGGCCCTGTTCATCGGGCAATATCCGCGGGCGCATCGCGTCCGGGCCATCTCCCCACCCGGCGATCGCCACCAGGCTGTTCGTCGTGCCCAGGTCGATCCCGACGATCAGCTCGGGCGACTGTGTTGTGCGCTGCTCGGCCATCGACAGACCTTAGCCCGACACCCGCGAGCGCGGGCCGGGCTCACTCTCCGACGATCCCCAGCACCCACGGCCCCAGCAGCCACATCGCCGCGATGATCACCACGGCGCACAATCCGTCCATCCAAATGCCGGCCCGCATCATCCGGTGCATGCCGATCCGGCCCGTCGCGAAGACAATCGCGTTGGGCGGCGTCGCGACCGGCAGCATGAACCCGCAGCTCGCCGCAAGCGCGGCGGTAAGCATCAGCAGCATCGGGTCGAGGCCCATCGCCGGGCCGACCGCCGCGAGGATCGGCATCAACGCCGCCGCAATGGCGGTGTTGCTCGCCAGCTCGCTCAGTGCGATCACGCCGATCACCAGCACGCCGATCATCAGCAGCATCGGCAGCCCCGCGAGCGAACCAAAGAGCGAGCCGAGGTACTTGTCGCAGCCCGTCGCGCTCATCGCCGCCGCGAGGCTCAGCCCGCCCCCGAAGAGCAGCAGCACGCCCCACGGCAGCTTCTCCGCATCGTCCCACGTGATGACCGCCCACCGGTCGTGATCGCCGATGGGGATGACAAACAGCAGCACCGCCGCCGCGATCGCGACCGTCGAGTCCGCGATCCACGGCGAAAAGCCGCCGTCGTCGCCGATCGTTCCGAGACCCAGCAGCCGGCACAGCGGCACGCGCAGCAGCCACCACGCGACGGCGAAGAAGAACACGCCCATCACCGTCGCCTCGGCGCGCGACAGCTTCCCGAGGCCCCGCCGCTCGCGCGCGATTAGTTCCTGCCCGCCGGGGATCGCCGGCGCGTGGACGGGGTGCAGCACGCGCGTCAGCAGCAGCCACGCCGCGGGTGCGAGCACGAGAATCAGCGGCACGCCGAACATCATCCACCCCGCGAAGGAGATGGACCGGCCCAGCAACCGTTCGGCGTTCTGGATCATCACGCCATTCGGCGGCGTGCCGATCGGTGTGCCCAGCCCGCTCAGGCTCCCCGCGTAGGCGACGCCGAGCAGCATGCACAGCGCGAAGCGTTCAACGTCCGCGCGGCTCCACCCGTCCTCGCCGCTCTCCGCCGCCAGCCGCTCGGTCATCGCGATCACGCTCGTCGCGATCGGCAGCATCATGATCGTCGTCGCGGTGTTGGAGACCCACAGGCCGATGAGGATCGTCGCCGCCATGACGCCGCCGACCATCATCGCCGGCTTCGTGCCGACGATGCTCAGCGTGAGCAGCGCGATGCGCCGGTGCAGGCCGCTCTTCTCCATCGCGATGCCGAGCACAAACCCGCCGAGGAACAAAAAGATGATCTCGTCGGCGTACGGTGCCGCCGCCCCTTTCATGTTGGTCACGTTCAACACCGGCAGCAGCACCAGTGGCAGGAGCGCGGTCGCGGAAACGGGGATCGCCTCGGTGATCCACCACACGACCATCCACGCCGCCATCGCCAGGCACCGCCGGCCTGGTTCCGACAAAAACGTCGCTCCAGCGCCGTCCGTGGCGGTCTCCCCACCCGAAACCGAACCTGTGACGTTCCCAAGGAGTAGGTATACCAAGAGGGCGGCGAGGGGGCCCGAAACCAACCCGACCCGCTGTACGAACAGGACGGGTGAAGACGTGTTGGTGGCGGGTTCACCGAGCATCGAAAGCGTCCTCTTGAGCCCGCGGCCCGGCCGCGGGTCAGGATTGTGAGCTTACGCCATCCGCACTGTGACCAAAGTCCGTGTCTCGGACGTCCGAAGTGTCGATAACGGGGTCCGGGCAAGGAGCGTGATCATGAGGCTGTTCATCGTCAGGCACGCCAAGGCCGCGGACCTGCCGCTCACGTCGAGCTGTTGCGGGAACCTTCCCCAGCGCTGCGCACCCGCGACCGATTTTGACCGCCCGCTGACCGCCCGGGGCCGCCTGCAGGCGCAGTTCCTCGGCCGCTGGCTCACCACCGCCGACCGCAAGCCCGATCTCATCCTCGTCAGCCCCGCTGTGCGTGCGCAGGAGACCGCAGGTCTCGTGCGCGAGAAAGTCATCACGGAGCTTCGCACCGTGCCCGAGCTCGCCATCGACCGCCCCGTGAGCGAGGCGCTCGAACTCATCCAGGCCTTCGCCAACATCCGCAACCTGATGTTCGTCGGCCACAACCCACAGCTTGGCGAGCTGCTGGGCGTGCTCGCGTGCGGCCTCCCGCCGCAGCAGCTCACGATGCGGACCGGCGACCTCGTTGGGCTCGACATCCGCGCGACAGATCCTGTCGGCTCCGCAAAGATCGTCGAGCGTCAGCGGCTCGATGAGAACGCCGCGCTCGATGAGTCGCTCATCGAGGCGACGATCATTGAGCCACGCCGCCCCGCCGCGAAGCGCTGACCGCTACCGCACCTGCCTCGCCGCGATTTCGAGCGCCAGCTCGATCGCCGCGCGCATCGACGCCGCATCCGCGGCGTTCTTCCCCGCGATGTCGAACGCCGTGCCGTGCGCCGGCGATGTCCGCACCACCGGCCCGTTCGGCCCGCGTAAGCCCACCGTCGTGTTCACGGTGCGCTCGCGGTCGAGCAGCTTCACCGGGATCAGCCCCTGGTCGTGATACATCGCGACCACCGCGTCGTACCGCTGCTTCGCCGCGGCGACGAACACCGCGTCCCCCGGCACCGGGCCGACCGCGTCGATCCCCGCACGCACCGCCAGCTCGATCGCCGGCGTGATGATCCGCTGCTCCTCCTCCCCCATCAGCCCGCGCTCCCCCGCGTGCGGGTTCAGCCCGCACCCCGCGATCCGCGGCCGGCCCGGGTTCCCCGCCGCCGAGCCCGCGCCGGTCCTCCCCATCTCCATGCACGCCTGGTGCGTCAGCTCGATCGTGTCGAAGACGCGCCCGATGCTCAGGATCTCGGGCACGTTCGCCAGCGGCACATGCACCGTCGCAAGCGACACGACCAGCACCGGCCCGACGAACAGCATCGCCACGCGTTTCGCCCCGCACCGGGCCGCGAGAAGCTCCGTGTGCCCCGGGAACTTCCGCGCCCGCGACGAACCGGCCATGTCCCAGGCTTCCTTGGCGATGGGCGAAGTCACAAGCGCATCCGCGGCACGCGGGTCGCCTTGCCGCATCATCGCGCACGCCAGCGCATCCTCGACCCAGCGGAAGCTCGCCGCGCCCCCCGCCTTGGTTGGCCCCGGCAGCGTCTCGAGCAGCGACTCGTCGAGCTCGAGCGAGCTCTCCTCGAGCACCACCACGTCATGGTGCAGGCACGCCAGCGGGATCGCCGGCCCCCCACCGTGCTCGCTGTCCTTGGGCGAGCTCGAGCTGTACGCCGCACGCCACCAGTACGGCTCGATCCCGGCGTGCTGGGCCGCGAGGTGCATCGCGTACGCCCAGCCGAAGACACTGAACCTCGCCCGCCCGCGGAGAGAACGGTCCGCCAGCGCCTTGACCACGACCTCGGGACCGATCCCGCACGGGTCACCCATCGACACCGCGATCACCGGCCGCGGATCGCTGCTCAGGCTGTCGGGGGGAAGGCCCATGCCGAAGGGTAGATGTCGCTCCCCGGGCGGCCACGCAACGTCCGAGAACCACGGAAGATGTGCGGTCTATACAACCGGTCGCCCGGTTCGCCGATACCAATGACCCCGGCCGGCCGCTGTGCCCGCCCGCGCTCCCGCATTGTGTTGTTCGTCAGGAGACTCGATCCATGCCCCGCCTGCCCATCGCTTTCATCGCCGGTTCGATCATCGCCGGCTCGCTCGTTATCTTCGGCTGCGCCAACAAGGACGGTGCGAAGCCCGATACCGTCGAAACGGCCGACAAGTCAACCGCGGCCGCGGATCCCAAATCCACGGACACCGCCCAGCCGTCCCAGCTCAAGGGCCTCGATCCCGCGCCCGCGCTGTCGCGCATGGACATGGGCAACGGGCTTGTCATCGAGGACCTGAAGATCGGCGCCGGCGACACCGTCTGGCCTAACGGCATGGCGAAACTCCAGATCAAGGGCTGGTCAGTCGTGACTGGCAAGAAGTACTGGGACACCGCCGAGGTCGGCGGGCCCAAGGAGATCAATCTCGCCAAGGCGATGAAGGGCCTGCAGGAGGGTGTCCCGGGGATGCGCGTCGGCGGCAAGCGCCGGCTCCACATCGGCCCGGACAAGGCCTACGGCTTCCGCGAGGTGAAGGACGAGAACGGTGTCGTCGTCGTTCCGCAGCTCACGCCCATCGTCCTCGAGATCGAGGCGATCGAGTCGCTCAGCAAGCTCAAGACGACCAGCGAAAGCGGCGGCCTTGAGCAGTCCGCGCCCAGCACGCCTCAGAAATAGTCGACGCTACTCCGGCTCGGTCGCCCAGTGCTCACCGGGTACCGGCGCCAGCGTTCCGGGCCCGTCGCGTTCAACGCGGATGTTCGGCCGCGCCCCGACCGCTTTCGCGCCGTACGGACCGGGCGGGTCGAGCTCGAACCAGTAGTGCACGATGCGACGGAACGACGCGTGCATCGGCTCGACCTGCAACCGCACGATCGACTCCCCCTCGCTCTCGAAGCCCTCCTCGTCCTGCAGCCGCACCCGGACGATCTTCCCCGGCTCGACGTCGAACACCTCGCCGGGCTTCAGCGTGCGCGGGTCCATCCCCCCTTCCCGCGGCCCGCACCAGAACCGCACCCGCAGCATCACGTCCGTCTCGTTCCGCACCCACGCCGTCCGTGCGTCCGCGCACCCGCCCAGCAGCGCCGCCGCGAGCACGAGCAGACACGCAGGTGATATCAGTCTTCTCAATCCGCGGCCCTCTCTCTCGGCGTGTCCGGCCCACCTGACGCGGGCCGCCCGTCCTCCGGGACGACCTCGACCTCTTCGATCACCGTTCGCCGCAGGATAACGCGCTGCCCATCCGCCGTCACCGCGTCACGCTCGGTGGTTTCCTCACGCACCACCGTCCGCGGCGGCTCGCGCTGCGCCGCCGGGTCCGTAGCGATCCCCCGGGCGATATGCCCGAAGAACTCCCCCAATGACCTCATGATGCCCTTGGGCTGCTCAGCCATGCACTCAAGCTTCCGCACACCGGTCCGCGGCATCAAGCGTCGCGTACCAGCACGCGGACATTCCGGCGGCCCTCATCATCGGGCCCGATCCCCCGGCGCAGGCCCATCGCCCACCGCCGTACCCGCATTGCGATCAGCCCCACTGTGAACACCACCACCGCGAAGAGGATCAGCGGGAGCAGGAGCAGGAAGACCACCAGCCCCAGGAGCGACGCCAAGGCCATAAGCAGGCGTAGCCGCCAGGTCGGTGCCTGGAACGCCGCCGCGCGAACGCGGACCGTCTCGAAGATGCTCCCGGGGATCGGTCCCATGAACGATCCTACGGAATTCGATCCCGCGCCGTGCGGAAATCCGCCCAAGTCCCAAAAAACAAGGACCCTTCGGTTTGGGCCGAAGGGTACTTGACGGGACGAGCGGGTCCCGGTTGGTCAATGGATGCACGGACGCGCGCGTGACTGGCTTCGCAGTCCTCCGCATTCGGCTGGGCTGTAGGCGGCCAAACGCCCCCAACTTCCCGACCGAGCGTGCGCTGTCTGCGCAAGTCAAGAGATTACATCGGTTTAGGTTTGACACAAGAACCGGGTGCGTATTTCACACCCAAAACAGGGCGAAAGCCCCGGCAAAGTCCTTTTATAGGACCTTTCGCGCCCCGCACCGACGGTCCGTTTGAATCACTTCACCCCTCACGTAGACTCAGTCTCAACAAGGAGTGGCGCAATGTCTGCAACGTCCCGGACCGTCCTGTTGGTCATGATCGCCGCCTGCGGCGGAGTCTCCGCGGCCCTTGCCCAGCCCGCCGCGCCCGACGACCGGACCGGCGGCATCCTTGCCGGCGATACCTCCCTTGAAGGCGTCTACCTGGTCCGGGACACGAACGGTGACGGTATGGCGGACTCGACCGTGCTGTTCTTCGGCGCGGGGAACGAATCGGGAATCCCCGTGCCCACCGGCGCGGTTTTCTCCATCTTTCAGGCCGCGGACCGCACCGTGTACATCGGGGACGGCGACACCGACGCTGTCTACGCCGTACGCGACAACAACGCCGACGGCGACGCCATGGACGCCGGCGAGGCCCGGGTCTGGATCCGCGGCGGGCTCTTCAACTGGCACAACTTCCTCATCGAAACCCCCAACGGGCTCGCCAGCGCAGGTGGCGCGATCTTTATCTCCAACGCCGGCGCGGGCGGCAGCAACCCAGACGCGATCTTCCGCACCATCGATCTCAATGGGGACGGCGACGCCGACGACGAGAACGAGTGCGCTGTCTGGTTCGACGCCTTCGCGCTTGTTCCGAACTCCACCCCGTTCGACATGTGCATGATCGGCGCGACCGCGTTCTTCGCGGACCTCCGCGGCGGCAACCCCGACGTCGTGTTTCGCCTGCGCGACAACGATATGAACGGGCAGGTCACCGCCGACGAGTTCGGTGTCTTCCTCGCCGACGGCGACTTCGGTGCGGCGACCGATCAGTCGTGCGTCACGGATGGTCAGAGCGTGTACGTGCACAACCAGTCCGGCGTGCAGACGATCTCGCGCCTGACCGACCTTGACGCCAGCGGGACAGTGAATGCGCCGGGCGAGGCGACCGTGGTCTGGACCGAGTCAGCGCTGCCCCCGGGCGCGGTCGTTCAGAACTCGTTCGCCATTGCCCACGGCCCGGTCTTCCCTGTCCGCACAATGGCGATCTCGAGCCACGGCACAAACGAGCAGGATGGGCTTCTCCTCCTGCGCGACCTGAGCGGCGACGGCGACCTCCTCGACGAGGGCGAGACCACCGTGCTCGTGGCCGGTGTCGCGGCCGACAACACCTTCCCCGAGAGCATCCGGTCGCTGTGTTTCTACGCCCCGGTCTGCCGCGCAGACTTCGACCGCGATGGGACCCGCGCCGTGCCGGACATCTTCGCCTTCCTGAGCGCGTGGTTCAGCTCCGACCCAGCGGCGGAGTTCGACGGCGTCGAGGGCATCACCGTGCCGGACATCTTCGCGTTCCTCGCGGAGTGGTTTGGCGGGTGTTAATGGATTGACGGTCGGCAAGATGAAATCGTGAAACTGGGCAACTTGGCCAGCCGCGATCCCGCGCGTGGAATTCGTGTGCGCAGGAACGGAAAAGTGTTTCCGTGCGGAGAGAGTGGGGTTTGTCAAAACCGCGTGAATGACGACGGGCCATGACCGGTCCGCGCGTCTCTTGGCAATGAGGGAGGGAGGGGTGTGGCGTGGAACCACACACTGGAGACTCGTATGACGTGCAAGTGGAAGTGTCTGTCGGCGGCATTGATCGTCTGTTTGGCCGGCGGCGCGACGAGCGCGCAGCACATGGCGGCGACGAAGAACGATTCGCTTATCCCCGCCGCGAAGTTCGTTCAACCAACGGAGTCCGTGCCGGCCGGACGCGTTCGCGCGATGACTTCACCTGCGGAAGCACCGGTGCTCCGCGGCCCGGGGTTGCCGGAGGTCGTGCTCTACGACTCCACCTCAGTGTGCAACACCGTGACGACGTTTGCCGCGTTCCCGTCGAAGGTGCTCGACGACGGGAGCTTTGCGCCCAACAGCCCGGCGAACCCAAGCGGCGCGTTCATCACCGAGATTGATTTCCCGGTCTGGGTGGCCATTCCGCAGACCGAGTACTTCGTGCGGATGACTGTCTATAACACGATCACGCTCGCCGGACAAGGCGATCCGCTGGTTGTTCAGAGTGATCCGCTTCTCCAAGAGGTGTACTTCATCACGGGCACCACGTCCAACACGACCGCCGGCGCCTACCTCTTCACCGCCGATGTCGAAGACTTCTTGATCCCCGACGCGGATTGGGGCATCGAGCTCGAGTATTTCGACGCCACAGGCATGGCGCTCCCCAACGGCAGCCTCGCACCGTTCTTCCCCGCCACCGCGTGCGCGGCCGTGCAGCCGATGGTCGGTTCGAATCAGCAGATTCTGTGGGCAGACAATGACATGGGCTTGCTCATGGGCGACGGCATCCTCTACGAGCCGTTTGTGCCGGGTGGTCTCCCGAATCAGGGCGACGCCGTTGGCTTCGCGGCTGGCGGGCCCGATGCCGGGTTCTCCATGCAGCTCCGCGGCGTCGTCAACGACGGCACCATCGGCGCGTGCTGCCTCGCCGACGAGTCGTGCGTCCTCACCACGCAGACCGACTGCGACGCGCAGGGCGGCACACTGACCCTCGGCGAGGGCTGCACCGCCTTCTTCTGCGTCCCCGCGCCGGCAAACGATGATTGCGCGAACGCGGAGGTCATCAGCGGCTTCGGTCAGTTCGCCTACGACAACCGCGCCGCGACCAACAGCGACGAAGTCGATCCGGCCTGCGGCGCGATCACCGAGGACATCTGGTACCGCTGGCAGGCCCCCTGCTCCGGCGATGTCACTCTGTCGACGTGCCTCCTGACCACGACCGATGATCTCTTCGTCGTGTACCAGGGCACCACTTGCGGCACGCCCGGCACCGAGGTCGCCTGCGACGATGACGGCTGCGGCGTCGTCGGCGGCAGCGCGATGGCCACGTTCAGCGTCAACGCCGGCACGACCTACCTCATCCGCATCGGCACGTTCGCCGGCGCGCCGGGCGGTCAGAACTTCTTCGACCTTTCCAACTTCAACTGCTCCGGCGGTCCGGCGTTCTGCGACGCGGACTGGTGCCAGGACGGCTCGGTCGGCGTGCCCGACATCTTCTGCTTCCTGAGCGACTGGTTCGCCCTCGACCCCGAGGCCCGCAACTACGGCGGCACCCCCGGCGTCCCGGCGATCTTCGCCTTCCTGTCCGAGTGGTTCTCCACCGGCCAGGGCCCCTGCACCCCGTAAGATTCAGAACTCCCCCAGCGCCGGGCGAAAGCCCGGCCCTGGGCTTCGCGTTCGTCGTTGATCCCGTTTCTGTCAGGACTGCACGTGAAACTGTGCTTGATCTGTGCCCTGCCCGTCGCGCTCGTGGCGGAGTTGTCTCACGCGCAGTCCGAACCACTTCTGCTCGCTCGCACCGGCTCTCCCGCCGCGCTCGTTGACGAAGCGCCGCGCGACGGCATCTTCGTCACCGCCGCACCGGGCGCGCCCACCGCAGGCCTCCGCGGCCCCGGCAGCCAGACCATCTTCGATTCGATCTCCGGGTGCACCTCTGTCCGCGCGTGGGGCGGCGGGCCCGCGGCGATCCTCGACGACCTCTCGTTCTCCCCCGGCCCGGCAGCCGCGGCCGGCGCGATCGTCTCCGGCATCGACTTCTACATCCGCACGTGGGGCCCGGTCCCGCGCATCACCGTGCGGCTTACGTTCTTCAACAGGCTCGACCCCGCGGGAGAGGGTGCGCCGCTGATCGTTCAGCACGAGCCCGTCTCCCAGCAGTTTGTCGTCTTCGAGAACGCCCCCGCGAACACCGGGCCCGCGGGCTCATACCTCACCTCTGTCTCGCTCGCGCCGTTCGTCATCACCGGCGACCCGTTCGCGCTCGAGATCGCCTTCGTCAACGACGACGGCACCATCATCCCCAACGGCACGCTCAGCACCGTCTTCCCCGGCAACCCGTGCATCGACTCCCAGCCCGCCATCGGCTCGAGCCAGGAACGCTTCTGGATCGACAACGACTTCGGTAACCTCACCGGTGACGACATCCGCTACGAGCCGCCGTCGCCCTCGACACCCGGCGACCAGGGCGACGAGCTCGTCTGGGGCGGCGCAATGCCCGCCGACAACGTGCTCGCCGTGCGGCTCCGCGGCGTGCCGATCGAGCCCACCGTCGGCGCGTGCTGCTCGGTCATCGAGCCCTTTGAGTGCGTGCTCCGCAGCGTCGACGAGTGCGCGGCCGCGGGCGGCGTCTTCATCGGCTCCGGCGAGCCGTGCATACCCGTCTTCCTGTGCGTGCCTCCGCCGCCAAATGACGACTGTGAGAACGCTGTACCGATCAACGGCGAGGGCCTGCACGCCTTCGACACGCGCGGCGCCGACAGCACCGGCCCGTCGGACTGCGACGCCGGCGGCCCGTCCAGCGGCATTGCCTCCGACGTCTGGTTCCGGTGGTCCGCGCCGTGCGACGGCCCGTTCCGGTTCACAACCTGCGGCCACACCGTGACCGATGACCGGATCGCGGCCTACGACGGCGTGTGCGGCGCGCTCGCACCGATCATCTGCAACGACAATGGCTGCGCCGACGGCCTCGGCAGCGAGATCGTGCTCGACGCGATCGCCGGCCGCGAGTACCTGTTGCGCCTCGGCGCGACCCCCAACACCCCCGGCGGCCAAGGCTTCCTCGAAGTCACGCTCGCCGGCCCATGCACCGCCCCGTGCGCGGCCGACTTCGACGGCAACCGACTTGTCGAAGTCCCCGATATCTTCGAGTTCCTCGGGGCGTGGTTCCGACAGGAGCCCCGCGCGTGGTTCTTCGGCGGCGAAGTGGGCGTGCCCGCGATCTTCGCCTTCCTCAGCGAGTGGTTCGCCGCGGACGGCGAGTGCTGAACCCCCGCGCGATCACTTCGCCTCGGCGGTCTTGAGCGCGAGCAGCCGCATCGTCTTGTCGTGCTGAACGATCGCCGCGACGCGCGTCGCCTTCGAGCCGCCGGGCGCCTCGATCTCGACCGCGCCGCTCCCCTCGCGCGGGAAGCGCAGCGACTTGATGCACACCACCCGCTGCACCGTGCCCCCGGCCTCGACCGGCTCGATCAGCGCCAGGTTCAATGTCGCGTCATCGCCAAGCCCGCGACGCCGATCGCCCGTGGCGGCAAACTCGACCTTGAAGGATGCCGACGCCTGCTTCTGCACGCGCGTGACCTTCAACGACAGCTCGATTGCGCCATCACCGGCCGCCGCGCCGCCAACCGCCTCCTTCATCCAGGCGTCCGTCGGCTTGTCCGGCCCCGTGATCGCGCCGCCCGACACCACGACCACCGGGCCGATGAGCTCGCGCCCGTCCGCCACGGCGCGTCCGTACGCCCGCCGTCGCTTCCCCGCTTCGACCCCGACGTATGGATCGACGCCCTGCACATCGCGCAGCTTGGTCATCGACGGGCCAAACGACTGGAGCAGCGACTCGGCCGACGCCCCCGCGGCGGCGGACAGCGTCCTCGCCTCCGCCTCCGGCAGATAGAACTCGATGAGCGTCGGCCCGTGCCGCTCAGCGCGCGCCTCTTCGGCTCGCACCTTCTGTTGTTCGACAGCACTCTTGGGCGCGGGCTTGGCCTGCCCCTCCCACGCCCGCGGCGGCGCGCCCTCGACCTGCTGGATCGACGCGCCTTGGAGGCTCATGCTCTCCGCGGCCGCGGCGTTGCGAGCGATAGTCATCAGCATCGCCGGCAGCACCGCAAGGCACACCAGGAACCCCATCGCGACCAGCCGCGTTGACGTCATGCGCTCGGACCCTCCTGCGGCAGGGCCGCCCCTCAACGATCGGATATGCCCGGCCGGCCCGCCACGGCGAGGTTGGTTATCGCGCCACCGTGTTCCGGCGGCCCGCCGGCGCAATCGTGCAGGTCGCGCATGCGG